>JBJHCB010000006.1:0-22653 GCA_050485805.1 Gemmatimonadota bacterium
CCCCCGGGGGACCTTCTGGCAGAGCTTCGGCCCCGGCCTCATCTTCGCCGGCACCGCCATCGGGGTCTCCCACCTGGTGCAGTCCACCCGGGCGGGAGCCAGCATGGGGTTCGGCCTGACGGGGGTCATCCTCCTGGCCCTGGTGTTCAAGTACCCCTTCTTCGAGTACGGCCCCCGCTACGCCGCCGCCACCGGGATGAGCCTGGTGGAGGGGTATCGCCGGATCGGTCGCTGGGCGCTCTGGCTCTATCTGGTGATCGTCCTGGGGACGGCGGTGGTGACCCAGACCGCCATCGTCCTGTTCGCCTCCTTCCTGGTCCTCTACGCCCTTGGGATCGAAGGGTCCACCACCCTCACCGCCGGCCTCCTGTACGCCGCATGCGGAGTCCTGCTCTGGAGGGGACGCTTCCGGGCGCTGGATCTGGCCATCAAGGTCATGCTCCTGGCCCTGGCCCTCTCCACCCTGGTGGCGGCGGTCCTGGTCCTTCCCCGGGCGGACTTCTCCTCGGTGAGCCTGGCGTGGCCGGCGGCGGGAACGGTCTCCTTCGGGTTCCTCCTGGCCCTCATGGGATGGATGCCCTCGGACATCGCCGCAGCGGTCTACACCTCCCTCTGGAGCCTGGCCAAGGACCGGACCTCGGGGGTGCGGGCCACCGTGCGCATCGCCCGGCTGGACTTCCTGATCGGGTACGCCGGGACGGGGATCCTGGCCTTCGCCTTCGTGCTCCTCGGGGCTGCCCTCATGTTCGGATCGGGGCTCTCCTTCAGTCCCGAGGGCCCGGTCTTCTCCACCCAGTTGGTGGAGCTCTACACCGGGACCTTCGGGGCCTGGATCCTCCCCATCATCCTGGTCCTGGTCCTCACCACCATGTTCTCCACCACCCTGACGGTGCTGGACGGCTTTCCCCGGGTCATCGACCGGGCCATCACCCTCATTGCCGTGGACGACCCGGCCCTCACGGCCAACCGGGATCCGGGGAGGATCTACTGGACCGCCTTCGTCCTCCTGGGACTGGGGGTCGTGTTCCTCCTCACCTTCTTCCGGGGGAACCTCACCACCATGGTGGACATCGCCACCGGGCTGGCCTTCCTCATCGGGCCGATCCTCGCCTACCTGAACCTCCGGGCGGTCACGTCGCCGGAGATGCCGGTGGAGGACCGGCCCGGTCCCGCCATGCGGGCCTTCTCCTATGTGGGGATCGTCCTCCTGACGGTCATCGCCCTCGCTTTCCTCTGGGCCCAGGGCGCGGCCTTCCTGGGGCGCTGACCCCGGGGAGGTCGGTGCGCTGGACACGCTGGCCCGCTGAGGGCGGCAGCAGGGGGGGGAGTCCTTCGGGCTTCCCGGGCCGGGTCCCATACCAGAGGACCACTCCGAAGAATCCCAGGAGCAGGGCCAGTCCGAAGAGGGAGGCCGGGTCCACGGGAAGGGACGCGACCACCTCCCGGAAGGTGAGCCCGGTATCGGGGGAGCCCGGCGCGACGGCCTGGCCGAGGGATACGACGATGGGAACGGACATGCTGTGATCCTCCGCAGGAAGGGGGGCTCCACTCCCTGGCCGAGCCCGATGGGATCGGTCCAGGAGGGGGACGGATGAGGAGGCCGGACCCCCGGGGGAGGTCGGCCCTCAGGCGGTGCGGAGGCTTCCGGGGGGAGGCCGGGGGCGATGGCCGGGGAGGAGGTCCCAGGGCGTCCCGGGGCGGGGCGCCGGTCCCTGGACCTGGGCGGCGTGGGAGGCCGGGGCGGACGGAGCGTCACCCGAGGGGGGGGGTGGTGGGGGCGCCTGATGGGAGCCCTCTCCCCCCTCCGCCGCTCCCCCCACCCCCGAGGAAGGGGACCCCGCCAGGACGGCCCACCCTCCCCATTCCTCGCCCCCCGATCCAGCGTTCCCTTCCTGGATGGAAGCGGCCTCCGCCCCCCAGGAGAGGAGGGTGGAGAGGGCCACCATGAGGCAGAGGACGCTTCGCACGGAGGGTCCGGGAAGGGGTTCGGGACGGGAAGGGTTCCATGGTCGACCCGGCTGGGTCGGGCCGGCCGGGTCCAGCCGGACGGGCCCTTCGAGGAGTGATACCCGGGCGGGATCCCTCAGGGCCCCAGGACGAGGGCCAGACCCCATGCCGCTGCCAGGACGGGGAGGGACCAGCGGTGGAATTCCACCCACCCTCCGGGCTGCCGTGCCAGACGCAGGGCGATGAGATTGGCCAGGGATCCGATGGCGAGCCCGAAGCCGCCCACGGAGACCCCCCATGCCAGTGGTCGCCATTCCGATGTGAATGCCTCGAGGAGAAGGGCGGCAGGCACGTTGGAGATGGCCTGCGAGAGCAGGACACCGGCGGTGAACACCCCACCGGGAAGCCGATCCACCTGCCCGGCGGCCTCCTGCACCGCGGGGAGGAGCGCCAGGAGGCCCAGGTCCAGGAACATGAGGAGAAAGACGGTCAGGAGGAGCCAGTCCACCCCCCGCAGGACCCTCGGGTGCAGACCCAGGAACAGGAGGAGGACCATCAGGGCGGCCTCGGGTGCCCGCCCCAGTTCAACCGCCGCCAGAAAGACCGGGTAGAGTAGGAGGCAGAGGGTCATGAGCCCTCGGTGCAACTCCGGCCCAGCGCCCGGAGAGGAGGGTCGCCCTCCCACTGCGCGGTTCCGGGCCGGCTCCGGCACCTCCGGTAGCCCTCCCACGAAGGGCCCGGCCGGGAACGCCAGGGGGACCAGGGCGAGAAGAAGCGCCACCAGGGCGGCGCCCAGGGGGAGCATCGCCGCCAGGAATTCGGGGAAGGGCACGCCCGAGGTCTGCCAGAGGAAGAGGTTCTGCGGGTTCCCCACCGGACTCGCGGCGGAGCCGGCGTTCACGGCCAGGGCCTGGAAGACCACGTGCCGCACCACCCGAAGTCCCCTCACGCTCCGTCCAAGCGCCACCACCAGGGGGACCGTGATGAAGAGCGCCACGTCGTTGGTGACCACGGCGGAGAGGAAGGCCCCGAAGAGGACCAGGACCCCGGCGAGGGCCCGCTCCCCGCAGACGCGGCCCATGACCCATCCGCCGGCCTTCCCCAGGGATCCGCTCTCCTCCAACCCCCGGCTCAGGATCATGAGACCGGCCAGGGCGCCCAGGGTCTTCCCGTCCACCATCGCCCACAGCTCCGCCGGGTCGGGGGTGGGACCGGGCTGGGCCCAGAGCAGCAGGGGAAATGCGGCCAGCAGGATGGCCAGGAGTGGATCCCGGCGGAGGAGGGCAGGCGCGCGCACGGTCCAACATACCCCGCCGGGCGTTTGGCTGAAAAGCCACCCGGCGCCCCCGGCTCCAGGGACCCTCCCCGCGCCCCCGCCTTCCTTCCTTGCCTGCGGGGGCTCGACCCTCCAGGATGGCAGAGGCACGGCCAGCCCCGTTCGGCCCCTCGTCCAAGGAGTGCCCATGCCTCCCGGAAGCACCCGACCCCTCCGTTCCCCGGCCCTCTCCCCGGCCCTCTGCTTTCTCCTGTTCGCGGGGCCTGCCTTCCTGGCCGCCACCAGCGGATGCGCACCCGAGGCGGCGGAGCCGCCGGGAGAGGTGGACGAGCGCGGAGGAGAGGAGGCGACGGCGCATCCACCTGGGTTCCAGGACCCGGATGTGGCGCGGATCCATGCGCGCATGATGACCGTCCTGGCTCCCGACGACGGGTGGGAGCGAGCCCGTTACCTGGAGTTCCACCGCCGGTCCCCGGCCGGCACCGTGTGGGAGCACCAGTGGGACCGGTGGGAGGGGCGGGCTCGGGTGGCGGGGGAGATGGATGGGGAGCGGATGGTGGCCCTGTTCCCCACGGACGATCCCGGCTCCGGTCGGGTCTGGCTGGACGGGGAGGAGGTGACCGGGGAAGAGGCGGAGACCCTCCTGGCCCGGGCCCACCGGAGCCACATCAACGACGGCTACTGGCTCGTCATGCCCTTCAAGTGGGGGGACCCGGGGGTCACCACCCGATACCTGGGGGAGGAGGAGGACGAGGACGGGCGCCGGTGGGAGGTGGTGGAACTGGCCTTCGACGACGGCATCGGCCTCACGCCGCAGAACCGGTACCACGCCTTCGTGGACCCCGGCACCGGGCGGATGGAGCGCTGGCACCACTTCTCGAACCCGGAGGCGAGTCCTTCGCCCTCGGAGTGGACGGACTGGGAGCGCCACGGCCCCATCGTCCTGGCGGTGCACCGCCGCTCAGGGGGAGAGATCCGCAGCTCCTTCCCCCACATCCGGGTGGAGACGGAGGTCCCGCCGGGGGTGCTGTCCCCGCCGGACTGAGCTGGAGGCCGGGCCTCGCCTCACTCCTCCAGGGCAGCCCGGACGCCCCGGGTGAGTTCGGCGGCGGTGAAGGGCTTCCCCACGAAGTGGAGCTTCCGTTCGTCCAGCTTCCGCCGCGCCAGGGCATCGGAGGTATGGCCCGAGGTGAAGAGGAACTTGATCCCGGGTCGCTCCTTCCCGACCAGGTCCGCCAGTTCCAGCCCCGACATCCCGGGCATCACCAGGTCGGTGAGGACCAGGTCCACCCCTCCGTCATCCGACTGGAACCAGTGGAGCGCCTGTGGCCCGTCGGCGGCCTCCTCCACGGTGTAGCCCGCCGACCGGAGCACCCGTGCCGTCACGGAGCGGACCGCGTCGTCGTCCTCCACGAGGAGGATCCGCTCCGACCCCGTCGCCACCGGGGACGCATCGGTCCGTCCCGGATCCGCCGGCTTCCACTCGAGGGCGGGGAGATAGACCCGGAACGTGCTGCCCTGGTTCGGCTCGCTGTAGACCGTGATCTGCCCCCCGCTCTCCCGCACGATGCCGTAGACGGTGGAGAGTCCCAGCCCGGTGCCCCGATCCGCGGGTTTGGTGCTGAAGAAGGGCTCGAAGATCCGCTCCTGCGTGTCCCGGTCCATCCCCATGCCGGTGTCGGTCACCGAGAGGACCACGTGGGGGCCGGGGGAGAGGGAGGGGTGGATGGCCCGGGCCGCGGGGTCCACCTCCACCCCGTGGGTCTCGATGATGAGGCTCCCGCCCTCGGGCATGGCGTCCCGGGCATTCACGGCCAGGTTCATGATCACCTGCTCCAGGTGACCCGGGTCCGCCTCCACCTGGGGGAGCCTGGGGTCGGGTCGGTACCGGATCCGGATGTCCTCTCCCAGGACACGGCGGAGGAGCCGGTCCATCCCTCCCACCACCTCGTTCAGGTCCAGCCTCCGCCGTCGAGCGATCTCCTGCCGCGAGAGGGTGAGGAGCTGCCGGGTGAGGTTCGCCGCCCGGGTTCCCGCCTCCCGGATCTCGGCCAGCTCACCCTGGAGGGGGCTCCCCGGCTCCAGCTCTCCCGCGGCGAACTCGGCCACGGCATGGATCACCGTGAGGATGTTGTTGAAGTCGTGGGCGACCCCACCGGCCAGGCGGCCCAGGGACTCCATCTTCTGGGCCTGACGGAGCTGGGCCTCCGCCCGGATACGGTCCGTCACGTCGTGGACGAGCACATGGAGGAGGGTTCTTCCCTCCACCTCCACCGGACCGCTGAAGACCTCCACCTCCCGGACCTCCCCTCCCTCCATCCGGTGCCGCGTCTGGTGGGGTGCACCCCCTCGGTGGACATCCTCGCGGAGGGGACGCCGGGCGACGGTTCCCCCTCCATCATCCCTTCGGGATGCCTCGCCGGCGGCCCCCCCGTCCCCCGCGGCCTCCTCCGCCTCGATCCTCGAGAGGGGCACCCCCACCAGCTCCTCCAGGGGGAGTCCGTAGTAGCGTGCGGCCGCCGGGTTCGCTTCGACGATGGTCCCGTCATCCGGGTCCACCAGGAGCATGACCGCGGGGCTGTCATGGAAGAGGCCGTGGTAGCGGGCCTCGCTCCGTCGGAGGGCCTCGGCCACCCTTCGTCGCTCGGTGACGTCCTGCTTGATGGCCACGAAGTGGGTGATGGCCCCCGCCCCGTCCGTGACCGGGGTGATGGTCTGCTCCTCGGTGTACCGGGAGCCGTCCTTCCTCCGGTTCACCATCTCCCCCTGCCAGACCCGACCGGACCGGATGGTGGACCAGAGATCCCGGTAGAACTCCGGAGCGTGGACCCCCGACTGCAGGAGTTGGCCCGGGGTGCGGCCCACCGCCTCGTCCTGCGTGTACCCGGTCATGGTGCCGAACGCCGGATTGGTCCACTGGATGACCCCGTCCCGCCCGGTGATGACGATGGCGTTGGCGGCCACACGGAGCGCCTCGCCCTGGAGGCGCAGCCAGCGGTCGCCCTCCAGGCGGGCGGTCATGTCCTGGGACAGGACCATTCGGGCGGGGCGCCCCTGGAACTCCAGGGGATGGGAGGTGATCTCCACCTGCAGGAGCTCACCGTCCCGGGTGCGATGGGTCCAGATGCCCGCCTCCATGCGACCCCGATCGGGGCTCCCGGACACCAACCTGCGGAGCGAGGGAACCTCCTCGGGGGGCCGGATGTCCAGGATCGTCATGGACAGGAACTCCTCCCGGGACCAGCCGTAACGCGCCACCGCCGCGTCGTTCACCGCCAGGAACCGCAGGGTCTCCCGGTCGAACACCCACCTGGGATGGGGAGCGGCCAGGAAGAGGAGCCGGTTCTCCTGTTCCTTCCGCTCCAGCTCCTCCTGGAGCTCCACATTCCGCGTGATGTCCCGGGCGGAGGCGTAGATCCGATCTCCCACAAGACGGGCCCGCCAATCCAGCCACCGGAAGGAGCCGTCGCTGTGGCGATAGCGGACCCGGTGGGTGTGGGCGAACCCGGTCCGCCGCAACTCGTCCGCCGACTCCCGGGCCGCCGGCAGGTCGTCGGGGTGCATGAGTTCCACCGCCCGACGGTCCTGCAGATCGGGCAACGGGTAGCCCAGCGTCTCCTCCCATGCCGGGCTGAGCCGGAGGAAGCGACCGTCGAGGGTCGCGATGCACAGCAGGTCCAGGGAGGACCGGAAGAAGAGCTCCAGCTCGTCCTCTGCCTCGCCGACCAGGGAGGCTCCGGGTGTGGAAGGGGTGGTCATGGCCCTGGATGCCGGCGGGACGGAGGATCGGGGGATCGGGACCGGGGGATCGGGACCGGGGGGGTCGGGACCGGGGGGGTCGGGCGCGACGGGGGTGGACCGCCCGGGTGCCCGGAGGCCGGAGACCGGAGGCGTCGCCCCCCACCACCCTCTCGTTACGCAGCAAAGGTCGCGCCGGAGAGGGAATTCCTTGCCGCCATCGGGACCCGGGGCCCAAATCCTCTATCCCACAGGCCCTTCCCCGGGGGGGGGCGGCCTCCTCCCGAAGGAGGGGGATCCGGTTCCGGGCAGACATTCCGCCCGGGTTGCGGGATTCTGCATGGGAACCGGACGCGGCGCCGGGCGTAGCGCTCCCTGTGGCCGGAGGGGGACCCGGGATGGGTCTCCTCCCGTTCGCATCGACCCCGACCCCGGAGACTCCCTGTGCCCCTCCAGCGATCCACGCCAGCCCGCCTCCTCGTTCCCTTCGCGGTCGCCGTCGCGTTCACCGGGTGGGTGGCCCCGCCCGCGCCGGTGGAGGCCCAGACACCCGGCGCGACCTCCGACGCCCCCATCTTCGAGTCCGAGCTCCATTCCTTCCGGGTGGTGACGGTGGCGGAAGGGTTCCAGGACCCATGGTCGCTGGCGTTCCTTCCCGGGGGTGACCTCCTCGTCACCGAGAAGCCCGGGCGCCTGCGGATCGTCCGGGACGGCACCCTGGACCCGGAGCCCATTCCCGGGACGCCCGAGGTGCGGTACCAGGGACAGGGGGGACTCCTGGAGGTGGTCCTCCATCCGGACTTCGCCTCGAACCGCCTCATCTACCTGAGCTACTCCAAGCCCAGCCCCGACGGAAGCCAGGGAACCACGGCGGTGACCCGGGCCCGCTTCGACGGGGAGCGTCTCCACGACGTGGAGGACATCTTCGTGGCCGAGGCATGGAGCCCCTCCGGCTCCCACTACGCCGGGAAACTGGCCTTCGACGCCGACGGCCACCTGTTCGTGACGGTGGGGGATCGGGGCGCCAACCCCCTGGCCGGGCCCCGGGACCAGCACCCCGCCCAGGACCTCTCGAACCACATCGGAACCGTGGTCCGGCTCCACGATGACGGCCGGGTCCCCGCGGACAACCCCTTCGTGGGCCGCGGTGACGCCCTCCCGGAGATCTGGAGCTACGGGCACCGCAACCCCCAGGGGCTGGACATCGATCCGGAGACGGGGGACGTGTGGTCCACGGAGCATGGACCCCAGGGGGGTGACGAGCTGAACCTCATCCTCCCGGGGCGGAACTACGGCTGGCCGGTCATCGGGTACGGGGTGCAGTACGGCGGAACGCCCATCCACGAGGGCCGGGAGCGGGAGGGGATGGAACAGCCCTTCCAGTTCTGGACCCCCTCCATCGCCACCTCGGGGCTCCTCATGTACCGGGGGGATGGGTTCCCGGAATGGCGGGGGCACCTCCTGGTGGGAGGGCTGGACGGAAGGCAGATCGCCCGGGTCCCGGTGGTGGAGGGAGAGGGGGGGTACCAGCCCGGGCGCCTGGAGCGGCCGGGCCTCCGCCTGGGGTACGGACGGATCCGGGACATCCGGCAGGGTCCCGACGGCTCCATCTACCTGGCCATCGACGACCGAAGGGGGGGAGGACTCACCCCGGTGGTGCGCCTCGAGCCCGTGGACCGCTGAGGCCGCTGGGTCCGCTGGGTCCGCTGAGGCCGCTGATGCCGCTGATGCCGCTGATGCCGCTGATGCCGCTGATGCCGCTGGTCGACATGGTGGGTGTCCGAAGAGGGAGGTGCGGAGGGGGGCGGGGGAAACGGGCGCCGGAGTAAGGGCGCCGGAGGGCGGGGATCGGGCTCCGAGAAGCCGGGGGGAGGAGGGGCTTGGGCTCCGGGAGCCGAGAAGGATGCAGCACTGGGCGTCGTCGTGGAAGTCGAGGTGCAGATCCTGCTCGGAAATCGAGAAGGATTCGCTTCTCAGCGGCCCTGTGCAGCTCGAAGGCTGAATCGTTCCCGGAAATCGAGAACAATGTGGACCTCGATGATCCGAGATGGGTCGAAGGCTGGATGTTGATCGGGACCCGCCGGACCGGGTGCGTGGGCTCGGACCGCTGGGCAGCTACGGCCGGGGTCCGGCGGTCGGTGGGCGGCGGCGGTTCGGCGGCGACCTGCGCGGGGCGGAGGGGCTCCGGGTCGGTGGGCCGCCTTCCGGTCCCACCCTCGAGCGCCGCTTCCCTCTCATCGTTGGAGGCCTACCTCGGCGTCCACCGATCCAACGCAAACGAAGGCCGCAATTTCTCTCCACCCTCTGAAGTTCCTGCAGGCAACAGGGCTTCGTCCCCGCCCTCCCGATCCCCCGATCCACCGCCCCCCGCCTTGGGTTTCTCCAGCACGCACCCGGTCCGGCACACCCGTTGCCCCTCTCCATCGGGCGGGTCCGTGGTTTCCGACCCGGTCCTCACGCGAAGTACAGGCGCGAAGTCGAAGTACAGGACGGAATGTGAAGCACAGGACGGAGAAACCCGAGCAGGAGAACCACACCATGCGAAATCCCATGATTCACACCCGAACGCTGGGTCCCCTGGCCCTCCTGGCCGCCGTGGGTCTGGCCGCCTGCGGCGACGCCGAGACGAGGGAGGGCCTCGAGGACGACCGGCTCCCCGGCGCTGAGGTCGAGTACGATGCCGCGGACGATCGGGCGTGGGCTCCTGAGACCCCTGCGACCCATGACGGGGCGGTGATCCCGGCCGGCGAGACCCTCATCTTCGAGGTCTCCGAGACCGTCTCCACCGCCGACCACGACGAGGGGGACACCTTCTCCCTCCGGCTCGTGGCCGACGTGCAGGGCACGAACGGCGCCCGTCTCCCCGAGGGCACCGAGGCCCGGGGCGTGGTGGCGCTGGCGGAGGAGAGCGCCGGTCCTGAGGAGGAGGCGGCTCTCGTGGTGGCCCTGGAGGCCATCGAGGTGAACGGCGACGAGGTGGAGATCGACGCGGTGGTGGAATCCGCCTCCATGGAGACCGCTACCCGTGACTCGGGTGCCCGGACGGCTGCCACGGTGGCCACGGGAGCCGCCGCCGGAGCCGTGCTCGGTCAGGTGCTGGGCGGGAGCACCCGCTCCACCATCCAGGGCGCCATCGCGGGAGGCGTGGTGGGGGCCGGAGTGGCCATCACCACCCGGGACGGCCACGCCGTCCTGCCCCAGGGATCCCGGGTGACGGTGCGCCTCGAGGAGCCGCTCCCCGTGGATCCCTGAACCGCGGCCTGAGCCACGGCCTGAACCACGGCCTGAATCGCGGCCTGAACCGCGGGGAGGCCGGGGAGGCCGGGGTCCGGAAGGCCCCTGTTGCCGATCCGTGACCTGACCGGGACGTAGGCGTCATGGAGCCAGGGTAACCTGGTGGTTCGAGCGGGGGCGGTGGGTTGATCCCACCGCCCCCTCCGCCTGAACCCCAGGGAGACCTGCCCGTGAAACCGATTCCCCTCCGGTCCTGCACCGTCCTCCTCCCCGCGATCCTGGCCCTTCTCCTCCTGGCCCTCCCCACGGCCCTCATCGCCCAGGCCCCGGTCCAGGGCTCCGTCCTGGGTCGGGTCACCAACGCCCAGACCGGTGGATACCTGGAGGGGGCCGAGGTCCGGATCCTGGAACTGAACCGCCTGGCCACCACGAACCGGGAGGGGATCTTCTCCTTCTCCCGGTTGGATCCAGGCCCATACACGGTGCAGGTCTCCTATCTGGGAATCGAGACCCAGCGCGTGGAGGCGGTGGTCCGGCCGGGTGAGACCACCTCCCTCGAGATGGGGCTCCGGTCCGCCACCTTCCGGCTGGACGAGATGCTCATCACGGGGCAGATCGAGGGTCAGGCCCACGCCATCAACCTCCAGCGGTCCTCGGACAACCTGAAGACCATCGTGTCCCAGGACGCCCTGGGGCAGGTTCAGGAGGGGAACATCGGCGACGCCCTCAACCGCCTCCCGGGCATCACGGTGGAGACCCGGGCCGGGGTGCAGCGCACGGCCACCATCCGGGGACTCGCCCCCCAGTACAACTCGGTGACGGTGGACGGTTTCACCATGACCAACGTGGACGGGAACCGGGACATCGCCCTGGACTCCTATCCCTCCAACACCCTGGAGCGGGTCGAGGTGGTGCGGGCCGTG
Organism: Gemmatimonadota bacterium; assembly: GCA_050485805.1. GTDB lineage: Bacteria > Gemmatimonadota > Gemmatimonadetes > Longimicrobiales > Gaopeijiaceae > T3Sed10-66. The sequence goes on from JBJHCB010000006.1 coordinate 11,119, forward strand.
ACTCCGGACATGCCCGGGGACGCCATCGGGGGCACCGTGAACCTGGTGACCCGCACGGCCTTCGACCGGGCGGGGCGCACCTTCTTCGGGAACCTCGGGTCGACCCTGAACGCCAAGCGCGGGAGCTTCAATCGCCAGGGCGAGGTGACGGTGGGCGACACCTTCGGTCCCGAGGGGCGCGTGGGAGCCCTCCTCACCGCCTCCTACTTCGAGGACGTCCGCGGGTACGACGTCTCCAACATCGGGTACGCGGTGAACGCCCAGGACCAGTACACCGTCTCCAACAACCTGGTCTACGACCGGGACGAGCGGAAACGGAAGTTCGGCCTGGGGGCGAACGTGGACTACCGGGCCAGCGAGACGGCCCGCCTCTACCTGAAGGGGATGTACAACTACGACTACCGATGGCTCCATCGCCGGGGGACGGACTACCGCCCCGCCAACAACCAGGTGAATGCCATCACCTTCTACCGGGAGCCCAAGAACGTCTTCCAGATGTACATCGCGGGGGCCTCCCATGCCCTGGGGGGATGGGAGATGACTCACCGGGCCGCCTTCTCCCACGCGGACAAGAGCTACCCGGAGACCTTTCAGGTGACCACGGGCTACAACGGCGTGGAGCTGGACGTGGACCGGGGGGATCCCGGGTTCCCCCGCTTCACCGTCCGGAACGGCGTGGACCTGTCGGATCCGTCGGGGCTGTTGATCCGGAACATGCAGATCACCCAGGCCCCCCGGACCGAGTACGAGTACGCCTTCGAGTCCAGCGCACAGACCGCGTTCCGGCTTTCGGGGCTCCCGGCCACCTTCCGGACCGGAGTCCGGGGGACCTTCAAGGACGCCTCCCAGGACCAGCCGGATTATGCCCGCTACACGGTCTCCGGGCTCTCTCCCGCCGCCCTGGCCGAGGCCTATTCCAACTCCCGATTCTTCCGGGAGTCCGACGGCCGGGCCCGACTCCTCCCCTTCTTCCCGGGGAAGGACCTCTGGCTGAACGCCTTCCATTCCCAGCCCGGAGCCTTCACCGCCGTGGAGCCCTTCAGCACCCAGGGCCGGGCGAACACCCAGTGGTCCATCGGCGAGGACATCCTCTCCACCTTCGGGATGCTGACGGTGGACGTGGGGGAGCTCCGCATCCTGGGGGGTGCCCGCGTGGAGCACACCCGGAACGACTCCCGGGCGAATGAGGTGGTCATCGAGCGGATCGAGGGGAGCGAGCGGGTGACGGCCATCAACCCCAGGACCTCCACCTCCAGCTACACCAATGTCCTTCCGGGTGTACATCTCCGATACAACGCCACCCCGAATCTCGTGCTCCGGGGCTCGGTGAACGGGACCATTTCCCGCCCCGCGCCGGGGGACCTCATCCCCTCCATCCAGGTGAACGCCCAGCTCACCCAGCCCGCCGTCATCGTGGGGAACCCGGACCTGGTGCCGGCCACCTCCACCAACCTGGACGTGAGTGCCGAGTACTACCTTACAGGTCTGGGCCTCGTCTCCGCGGGGGTCTTCCACAAGTCGGTGGACAACTTCGTCTTCAACGAGACGACCCGGCTCACCTCCGGGCCCTTCGCAGGCTTCGACGAGATCCAGCGCGTGAACGGGGACGGGGGAAGCGTCACCGGGTTCGAGTTCACCTGGGGACAGCAGTTCACCACCCTCCCGGGGGCCCTTTCGGGGCTGGGCATCGAGTCCAACCTCACCCTGCTCCGGTCCGAGGGGAGCTACCCGGGTCGGGAGGAGGACGCCCTCCCGTTGAACCTCTCCCCGGACTGGGTCACGAACGCGGCCCTGGTCTACACCCAGGGTCCCCTCCAGGCCCGCGCCACCTTCATGGCCCGGAGCGACCGCCTCTCCTCCGTGGGAGGTCGGGCCGCCCTGGACCGGTACAACGCGGCGGACCACAATCTGGACTTCTCCTTTGAATACGGCCTTCCCCAGTGGGGCGCCCGGGCGTTCTTCCACACCCGGAACCTCCTGAACGTGGCCACGGTGGAGTACCAGGGCTCGTCCGCGAACCCGGTCTCCACCACCTACTACGGCCGGCAGTTCAACTTCGGGATGAGGTTCGACCTCCGCTGACGGACCGGCGTCGGCCCCGGGGGAGCCCCCTCCCCCGGGGCACCCCGTTCACGCCCGGCGCACCATGCCCTGCCGGCTCCCTCCCCTGTCCATGATCCCTCCCGTCCCGTCCCGCGGCCGCCGCGCCGCGCCGCCCCCCTCCCTATTCCTCTCCGGCCTTCTCACCCTTCTCCTCGCGGCGGGTTGTGCCGGCGGATCGGCCCCGCCGGCCTCCCCGTCACCCCAGGCCGCACCGGGGGTGGAGAGGACCCGGGTGGTCTTCCTGCACGACAACGACACCCATTTCCATGCGAACCACCGGGAGGAGGTGCGCCGCTTCGTCGAGGGGATCCGGGGATCGGGCGGTTCCGTCTTCCTGCTGTCCGGCGGAGACATCGTGGTGCGCCATCCCCACGCCTGGCCCGTTCCCCAGGACACCGCCACCTACCTCGACCGGGGGCGGGAGATGTTCGCCTGGATGAATGGGTTGGGATACGATCTGGCGGCTGCGGGGAACCATGAGTTGGACGTCCACGGGAACGCCACCCGGGAAATCCTGGAATCGGCCCGGTTCCCCCTCCTGGCCGCGAACATCCGGAACGAAACCCCCTACCTCCCCGACCTGCCCGCCTTCCATGTCCTGGAGACCCCGGAGGGACTCTCCCTCGCGGTGCTGGGACTGTCCAACATCAACTTCGAGGCGGTGCCCGGACTGGAGCAGGACCCCTTCGAGGAGACGGTGGAGCGCTACCTGGGGCTCGCCGGCGACCACGACGCGCTCCTCCTCCTGAACCACATCGGGATCCGGGACGACGTGGACCTGGCCAACGCCTTTCCCGAGCTCGCGGCCATCATCGGGGGACACACCCATTCCCTCCTCCCCGAGGCCATCCACGTGAACGGGGTCCTGGTGGCTCAGGCGGGGGGCCACTCCCACGTCCGGGACGATGACCGGGAGATGTTCATGGGGGTCGTGGTCCTGGAGTTCGAGGAGCGGGAGCTGGTGGAATCCTGCGGCTGGGTGGTCCGGATCGGGCCCGACGGCGTGCGACCGGCGGGTCGGTTCATGCGGACGGGGGAGGCGTGGCGGGAGGCGGCGCCCGCCTGCCCGGGTCGCTGAGCGCCCTGCCCCTCCGACTCCGCCACCAGCCGCCGGACCGCCCGCTGGAGGGTCCCGGGTCCCGACACCCCCACGAGGGTGTGTCGAACCCGCCCCTCCCGGTCCACGATGAAGGTGGTGGGGACACCGGAGATCCCGCCGAAGGCCCTCCTGAGCTCCGGATCCACCATGGCCAGGGGAAGGGTGTACCCCCGCTCCCGGCCATGGGCCTCCACCAGGGCGGATCCCCCCTGGTCGATGGAGACGGCCAGGACCACCACCTCATCACTCCCGGCCCACTCCTCGTGGAGGCGCTGGACGGCAGGGAGCTCCCATCGGCACGCCCGGCACCAGGTGGCCCAGAAGGTGACCACCTGCACCCTCCCCTGGGTTTCGCCGGCGTCCAGGGTGCGCCCATCCAGGGTGACCACCTCCACCGGTGGGATCTCGCCCAGCTCCGCCGGCGGCCCGATCCCGGTCCATGCCTGCACCTGGGGACCGAATCGGGCCACAACGAAGAGGGCGAGCCCCACCCAGAGGAGGGGTTCCAGCTTCCGGAGCAGAGAGGAACCGTGAGGGGTCGGTCGGTCATCCATGGAGTCGGCGTACCCGTCTGGGGCGCGGGGGCTCCCCCGGGGTGGTTCCCCGGGGCTCTCCTCCCCAATTTGCCCGGAGATGGGATCCACCCCCGCTTCCGACGCCCACCACCGATCCGCATCCATGACGTCCCCGGATGAACCGGAGTCCCCCGGCATGGAGCCCGGCCGGGGCTGGACCCGTCGTCGCTTCCTGGGCGGGGTGGCGGGGCTGCTGGCAGGTCCCGGACTCGCGGCTCCCCGGCTGGCGACCACCGGGCCGGCGGGAACCCCGGAGCGGGCGAGCGCTTCGCGCCGGGGGGACGCGGCCCGACCCGACCTTCCCCTTCCCCACCTCCTCCTCCTGGCCGACTCCCACTCGGCCCATCATCGATACCCCTTCATCCTCACTGCGGCGGAGCGGTACCGTGCGCGGCACCCCGGCACTCCCCTCGTCACCCTGTTCAACGGTGACCTCTTCGAGCGCGGGAATCCCGTGGCGCTCCGGGGGAGGGGCGGGGTGGACCTGGCCTTCCTGGGCGCTCTTCGCGAGCAGGGCCCCGTGGTCTTCAACCTGGGGAACCACGAGGGGGCGCTGACCCCCCTGGAGGAGACCACGGAGCTCCTGGAGCGGATGGGGGTGACGGTGATCACCTCCCTCCGCCGGCGGGAGGACGGGTCGCGCCTGGCGCCTCCCGCGCTGGAGCTCCGGGAGGGGGGGATGGCGGCGGTGGTGGCAGGGGTGGGAACCGACGCCCTGGCCACCTACCGCCCGGAGGTCCGGGCGTCCCTCTCCATCCCCGCCCCGGAGGCCTACGCGGCAGGCGCCTTCCCGGAGCTCTTCGGGGATGTCCCCGTCCCCATCCTCCTGAGTCACGCCGGACTGGCGGCCGATCGGGCGCTCCTTCCCCTCCTCCCGCCCGGGGCCCTGGTCCTCGGGGGGCATGACCACCTTCGCTTCGCCCACCGTTCCGGGGGCTCGGTCTACCTGCACACCGGAGCCTGGGGGGCCCACCCGGCGGTGGCCGCGCCCCTTCCCGCCCGCCCGGGATCCTCCGGGCGGGTCCACTGGCGAATCCGGTCCCTGGGGCTGGACGGCCTCGATCCCGACCCCGCCCTCGAAGGCCTGCGTCGGGATGCGGAGGGAGAACATCTCACCCCGGAGGACCGGGAGGTGGTCCTCTCCCTGCCCGCTCCCCTCTCCCTCGAGGCCGCAGCCCTCCGAGCGGTGGAGGGGATGCGGAGGGCGGGCGCCGGCGATGCGGCGGTCATCGCCAACACCACCTTCGGATCGGGGCTCCCTGCAGGGAGGATCCCCCTTCACCGCTACCACGCCCTGGTCCGGTTCGACGGGCCGCTCTTCCGGATCCGGATCCCCGGGGAGGCCCTCCCGCGGATCCTGCGGGAGGCGAACCAGTTCGGGGGTATCCCCTTCCACCGGCGGGCCGGGGAGTTCCTGGTGGCGTCGGCAGCCGGGACCGGCGGGATCCGGACGGAGGGAGCCCGGACGGATGGGGTCCCCACCCATGGCCTTCGGACGGACGGAACGCGGACCCTGGTCACCGACGGGTGGGTCCGCCTGAACGGCGCCCGGTACCTGGGCCCCTACCTGGGGGAGGCGGCCGGGGACCCCGACGCCTTCGAGGCCGTGGAGGGGACCACCCTTCGAGAAGCGGGGCTCCTGGGGCTCCGGTCCGCCCCGTAGCAGCCCTGACGACCCTCGAGACCTCCCCTCCTCCCGCCTCAGGGCCCCCCGTCAGCCCCCCGCGAACCCCACCCGGGCCACCAGATCCCGGAAACGCGGATCCTCCCGGACCTCCTCCAGCTGTGGGTCCACCGCCAGGAAGACCATGGAGTGGGAGCGCTCCTCCCGCGCCCGCTCCAACCAGTCCAACGCCCGGTCCACCTCTCCCAGGGCCAGATAGGCCTTCCCCACCTCGTAGGAGGGAATGTACTCCCTGGAGGCCTCAAGCTCCTCGAGGATCGAGCGGGCTTCCGCCCCCTCCCCCCGGGTGGCCCGAAGACGGGCCAGGGAACTCCGGGCGAGGGCGCTTCCCTCCGCCTTGGCCACCGCCGCCTCGAGCTCCCGGAGGGCGTCGTCGCTCCGCCCCATCCGCTCCAGGCTCCACCCGCTCCAGAGGTGCGCGAGGTCGAAGTCCGGGTCCAGTTCGAGGGTGTTCCGGGCCTGGATGAGGGCCTCCTCGTCCCGGCCCGCGAAGTAGAGCACCCACCCCAGGGCGGCGTTGGCGATGAGGGAGAGGGGGTCCAGCTCCCGGGCCCGGCGCATGGACGCCTCGGCCTCCCGGAACCGTCCCGCCGCGGTGAGGAAGTTGGCGTACCACTGGTGTCCGGTGGAGTACCCGGGATCCCGCCGGATCGCCTCCCGGAAGGCCTCTTCGGCCCGGGCGGCATCCCAGTGGTAGTAGAGGGCCACGTATCCCAGGGTGGCTTGGGCGGGGGCGTTGCCGGGATCCAGGGAGAGGGCCCGGCGAGCGGCCTCCTCCGCCCGGGGAAAGGCCTCCCGGGGGGAGACGTGATCATAGAAGCCCAGGACGGCCCAGGCGTCCCCCAGTCCCACCCAGGCGGCCGCGTACCCGGGACTCCGTTCCACCGCCTCCTGGAACCGGGCCACGGCGGTTCGGAGCCCCTCTTCCGTTCGGCGGTGCCAGGCATACCGGCCCCGGAGGTAGAGGTCCCAGGCCAGCGGATCCTCCGCCTCGGCAGCCCAACCCCCTCCCCGGGGGCTCCCCGTGAGCTCGCGGCCCAGGGTGCCCGCGATGGCCCGGGCGATCTCCCCCTGGACCGCGAGGACGTCCGCGGAGCCGCGGTCGTAGCTGTCGGACCAGAGTTGGTACCCCTCCCGGGCATCCACCAACTGGGCGGTGATCCGGACCCGGTCCCCCTCGGTCCGGACACTCCCCTCCACCACGGCTTCCACACCCAGGCGACGACCGATCTCCCGAACGTCTCCCCTCCATTCCCGGGCGGCAAAGGAGGAGGTCCGGGCCGCCACGCGGATCCCCTCGATCCCGGCGAGTCCCGCCATCAGCTCCTCCGTGAGACCCTCGCTGAAGTACCGGCGCTCCCCCTCGGGGCTCAGGTCCTGGAAGGGGAGGACCGCCACCGAGGAGGGTGGCGGGAGCGGACCTGCGGGGGCGCTCCGGAGCAGGAAGGCCCCTGAGAACAGGGCGAGGAGGACGACCACCCCCCCGGCAGACCAGGCCACTCGGCGGAGGGGCGCCCCGCCCCCCGGCGGCGTGGAGAGGCCGGACCCGGGGAGAGGGAGCGGAGCAGGGTCGGGCCCCGGGAGGGGATCTCCCCCGGGGCCCCGCCCCCCCTCGGCAGGGAGGCCACCTCCGGTGGGGGATCCGCCCCAGGGCACGCGGCGGTCCCCGCCCCCCCTCGCCGGGGAGGGGCGACGGCGGATCTCCTCGGCCAGATCCAGGACCGCCGGATCGGGCTCCAGCTCCAACTCCTCCATGAGGCGACCGTGGGTCCGGGCGTGGGCCACGGCCCGGGCCCGCTCCCCCGCACGGTCCAGGGCCTCCATGAGGCGACAGGCCAGGCGGGCATTGTGGGGATCCGCGGCCGCCGCCTCCTCCCAGGCCCTGGCGGCACGCACCGGATCGGCCTTCCGGTCCAGCTCCGTGGCCCGGGCCTCCAGGGCGCCGAGGTGCTCCCGCCCCAGACGCCCCCGCTCCTCCTCGAGCCAATGGTCGAACTCCACCGCCCCGGGGAGGAAGAACCCGTCCAGGAAGGGACCCCGCCAGGCCCCGAGGGCCTCCTCCCAGCGCCCGGCCCCCACGGCGGACCGGAAATCCCAGACATCGCAGCGGACCCGCTCCGGGTCCAGGAGAAGATCGTCTCCTACCCCCCGGACCACCTCGGCGCCTGCAGCCCGATTGATCCGGTAGACCGAGTCGGAGAGGAGCTTCCGGCCCCGGGGCGTGGTGGCCTCCGGCCAGAGGAGGTGGGCCACCCGCTCCCGGGGAACCCCGTCGGGGGTGCCGGCCAGGAGGGCGATGAGGCCGAGCCGGTGGCGCTGGGCCGCCCGGCCCGTCACCGGCTTCCCCGCAGACGAGAGGATGGCCCCTCCGAGGAGGCGAAGCTCGAGCATGGTCCCCCGGGGCGAGAGCGGGGCGACAACCGGGCGATGGCCCGGCGAGCCCCGGTCTCCATGCTATCCGAACCCGAACCCCGGGTGCAAGGGAACGGAACGTTCCGCCGCCCTTCGGCCCCGGGGACCCGACCCTCCAGACCGGAGCTTCCATGTCCTCCTTGCACTCCCCTGCCAGTCGATCCCGGGGCCCCCTTGGCCTCCTTCCCGTGTTTCCCATCCTCGCCCTCGGCGCGGCGTGCGAGGCCCCCCTTCCTCCGGCGCCCGAAGCGCTCCACGACCACCCCGTGTCCACCGCCCGACCCGCATCACCCCCGGTGGTGGCCGGGGGTGCGGTGGCCCGTGATCTGGCCCGGGTGCGCGCGGCCACGGCCCGGTTCCATCGCCTGGAAGTGGCCCGGGCAGCCGGCTGGGACACGGACCTCACCGGGTGCATGGTGCATCCGGAGCTGGGAGGCATGGGCCATCACTTCGCCAACCTGGGGCTCGTGGACGGCACGGTTGAGCTGGAGCGACCGGAGGCCCTTCTCTACGTCCCCCACGGAAGTGGATGGCGCCTCCTGGGGGTGGAGTACATCGTGCCCTTCGACGCGTGGGACGATCCCGACCCACCCACACTCTTCGGGCAGACCTTCGTCCGGAACGAGGGGTTCGGGATCTGGGCACTCCACGCCTGGATCTGGCTCGACAACCCATCCGGCGTCTTCGCGGACTGGAATCCCCGGGTGAGCTGCCCGTGACCCCGACGTCCCCGTCCCTGCGGGCCCCACTTCCGACAGAGGAAGCCACCATGCACCGCTTCGTCATCGAACGGGAGATCCCCGGCGCCGGCGCCATGACCCCGGAACAGCTCCGTGCCGCCGCCCGGACCTCCTGCGACGTCCTCCGCTCCCTGGGAACCGACATACAGTGGATCGAGAGCTTCGTCTCCGGCGACCGGATCCATTGCCACTATCTGGCGCCCGACGAGACCCTCATCCGCGCCCACGCGGAGCAGAGCGGCTTCCCCGCCACCCGCATCTTCCGGATCCACGCGCGCATCGATCCCACCACGGCCGCCATGGAGGTGTAGGCACCGGCCGGATCAGGCATCGCCGGGCCCGGCCCCCTCACGAGACCGGAAGAACTCCAACGCCTCTGCGAGGGCGTCGAACCGCCGCTGGTTCGGACCCAGGGGGTGGGGTCCCACCTGCTCCGGGATCCCCACCCCCGGTCCCGGGATCGTGTGGCCTCCGCCGGGAACGAGGACGTGGACCACCGCGACTCCCCCTGCCGTGGCCCACCGGGTGACCTCCACCCGGCCGGGTAGGTGGGAACCCCGAGGGGTGCCCGCTCCGTCCGGCTCCGGCGGAAGGGCGACGAGAGCGCGTTCACCGTCTCCAGCGTCCATCCTGCGGGCGAACCAGGCGGCCGAGGCCGCCGAGGGCCGGACCCGTCCCAGCCGAACCCCTCCGGGCGCCACCACCTCGCCCCCGTCCCAGGGGTTCACCGGGTCGCCGGTGCCGTTCACCAGGAACACCGGGGCCGGTGCGCCCCGGAGCTCGCAACCCATCTCCGCATCCACCGGGAGACTGGCGCCGAAAACGGCGATGCCCTGCACCCGGCGGGGCGCCTCCATGGCGATACGGAAGGCCATGTGACCACCGTTGGAATAGCCCAGGACCCGCACCCGCAGGGGATCCACTTCCGCCACCTCCCCCATCCGCCGGACCAGCGCCTCCAGGAAGGCGACATCGTCCACCGCCCGGGCCTTGGCGCTGAAGCGCGCCTCACTCCGGCAATCGTTCCAGTGTCCCTCGAAGCCGTCCGGGTAGACCACCGCGAAGCCTTCCCTCCGGGCCTGGGCCTCGAGACGCTCCCCCACGAAGCCGCGGATCCGGTCTCCGGACCCCCCCGACCCGTGCAGCACCACCAGGAGTGGGGCCCCGGGGGAGAGGCCGTCGGGAAGAAAGCTCAGGTAGGTGCGGGGGAGGCCCCCCACCTCGAGCTCCTGTCGGGAAACGGGGGAGGGAAGGGACTCCTCCGTCGACATCCCCGCCGGCGCTCCGTCGAAGGCCTCGCCGGGGGCCCCACCGGAAGCCCCCTCGGACGCCCCGACCCCCCGCACCGCCAGGACACCCGCTCCCATGGCCAGGAGCACCAGCACGACAGCCGCTCCCCTGCGCCCCAGGGCCCGCGGGAGACGCAGGGGAAGGATGGCCGGGACCTCCCTCCGGTAGGCCCGGTAGCGGTCGCCGAAGCTCCGGATCAGCTCCCGCTCCTCGAAGTGGATGCCCACCACCAGATACAGGGTCATGGCGGCGGCGAACAGGAGCCGGCCCTGGGACAGGACCGGGGCGGCCCAGAGGGCCACGAGCATCCCCAGGTGCATGGGATGCCGCACCACCCGGTACAGGAAGGGCGTGCGGAAGGATGGCCCGTCGACGGGACGGCCCCGAACGTGGGCGTGGACTTGCTGGAGGCCGAAGAGCTCGGTGTGACTGAAGACGAAGGTGGAGGCCACCGCCAGCCCCCACCCCGCCCAGTACACCCCGTGGAGGATCAGCTCCGCTGTCCCCCCACGAAGGTCCCAGAGGACGCCGGGAAGGGGGTGCCAGCCCCAGAAGAGGAGGACCAGCATGAGGCTCGAGACCACGACGAAGGTGCTCCGCTCCAGGGGCTCCGGGACCACCCGCGCCCAGCGTCTCTTGAAGGCCGGCCGGGCCATCACGCTGTGCTGGAGCCCGAAGAGGGCCACCAGGCCAAGGTTCACAGCCACCGCCAGGCCCACCGGCCCCGTCACCCCATCGTCGATCCCCCGGGGCACCCCCACGCCGGCCAGGAAGCCCATGAGATACACGATGGACCCCAGAAATGCCCCGTACGCCAGCACCGCCCATACGCCCGCCAGAACCCGCCCCATCGTCATCCCTCCCGCTCTGGTTTCGCCTCGTGGTGTCGAGGCCAACCCTCGCCGAGGGGGATTTCAGGATGCGCTCGGCGTCCTTTCAGGTCGGTTTCGGGGCGCCGCTTCCCCCCGGGCGGACCCCCCGTCGAAGGCCACCTCCAGGAAGCTCCGGTAGTGCCCCACCTGGCGCGCAAGGAGCCGGGGGTCCTCCATGACACGCGCCATGATGAGGCCCCCCTCCACCACGGACTGGAACATGTCCGCCAGATCCACGGGGGAGAGGTGGGAGGGGAGGGGATGGCGCTCAGCGACCTCCCGGAGCCGGGCGCCGAAGGAGGCCCGCCAGTCGGCGCCTGGAGCACGACCTCCAGAACGACCACTACGTCTGCCGCAGGGAGGCGGGCTCAGCCGTCGTGGGACAGCCCTAGACGTTCCCGCAGCCGGTGGACGATGGCAGGGTCGAGGGGCGGCGTCATGGTCCGTCCTGCCTCCGCGATTCCGGTGACGAGGGCCTCCACCTTCTCCCGGCCCACGGGGGAGCGCACCGCCTCCAGGGGGGTGAGTCCGCCCAGGGCCGGAATCCCCTCGGAGACCCACCCCTCGTAGTGGGCAGCCATCATTTCGCCGATCCGGGCCGCCACCTCAGGGGGAAGCGGCTCGTCGGGAGCGGCGCTCCGGGGGTCTGGGGCCGGCGTCCCGGAGCGCTCCTTCAGCGCAGGCTCCAGCGGCTCGATCTCGGTGGCCCGGTGTCGGACGTGACTTCCAAGGGAGTCCTCGATGATCTCCCGGATCCGGG
>JBJHCB010000007.1:0-21217 GCA_050485805.1 Gemmatimonadota bacterium
TCTTCGATCCCACCTTCAACCCCACCGCCGCCCTCCTGAACGCCGAGGGCTACCTGGTGGTGCAGCCCTCGGTGAACCTGGTCCAGGGCTACCCCGGCGAGGGCTGGCTCAAGGGGGTCACGGCCGCCGCCAACCAGCTCGTGGACCGGGGGATCGCGGACCCGGACCGGCTGGGGATCCAGGGGGTGAGCTACGGGGGGTACGCCGTGAACCTGCTGGTGGCCCAGACTCCCCGGTTCGCCGCCGCCATCAACATCTCGGGGAAGACGAACATGGTGAGCTTCTACACCGACTCTCCCCGATTGGCCACCCGGAACACCCATGCCCCGGAGCGGAGCCAGGACCGCATCGGGGGGACCCTCTGGGAGGAGCCCCTCAAGTACCTGGCCCACTCCGCCGTCATGGTGGCGGACCGGATCACCACCCCCCTCCTCCTCCTCACCGGACAGCAGGACCACAACGTCACGGAGCGGACCACCTCGGAGATGTACTATGCCCTCCGGCGCCTGGGCCGGGAGGTGGAGTGGGTGAGCTACATCGACGGGGGGCACGGGATGCCCCGCTCCACCCGGGCCGAGGCGGACGACTACCTGGCGCGGATGCTGGACTGGTACGAGCGGCACATGCCGGCGCCGGAGACGGTGGCGGATGACGGGCAGGGGGCCGACGGTCGGATGGAAGAGGGACAGACGGATGACGGCCGGACGGACGACCTGCAGGGGGAGAAGACCGGTGGGGAGGGGTAGGGGCGGAGGCGGACGGGAAGGGCGAGGCCCGGTGGCGTGCCAGGGATCCCGGGAGGCCCCCGGGGGTGTTCTTCCCGGGAATGTGGGGCGGGCGGCTCCGCCCCGCCCGGCCCCCCCCCTCCGGACCCCCTGCACCTGCCATCCCCGGGAGCCATGACCGACCTCGTCCCCTGTGCCGCCTGCGGTCGATCCTTCCTCGTTCCCCCCGATCCATGTCCGGCGTGCGGCGCCCCGGCCCCCGACGTGGTTCCGGCCGGGGTGGTGGGGCGGGGGAGGGATGTGATCGTCTCCTCCCGGTTGAACCGGACGGCTCAGGTGGGCGGGGTCCTCCTGGCCGGAATGGTGGTGGGATCCCTCTCGTGGTTCTTCTTCGCCCGGGAGATGGGGGTGGTGACCCTTCTCCTGGCCTTCATCCTGGCCGGCGCCCTCCTCTGGCGCCCCTGAGGACTCCATGATCCCCATTCCGGACTCCGTCGCCTTCGACCCGGCCGGTCTCTCCCCGGCCCTCCCCCGCGTGGCCTTCCCCCGCCGGGCCTTCTTCCGCCCGGGCGCCCTCCTGGCCGCCCCCCTCCTCCTCCTGGCGGGGTGCGGTCCCGGTGACCGGGGGGAGGCGGGGGGAGAGGCGGGGGAGATGCCCCGGGAGGCCGCGCCGATCCTGGTCACCGCCGACTGGCTCGAGGCCCGCCTGCCGGGGGCGCCCGGGGCAGGGGAGGGACCCCTGGCCATCCTCCATGTGGGGAGCGACTCCTCGTTTGCCGCAGGGCATATCCCGGGGGCCCGTCCCCTGGCCCTCGCCCGGTTCGCCCCCGAGGTGGGTGGGCTGGGGACGGAGATGCCGGATCCCCAGGATCTCAGAGAGCTCCTGGAGGAGGCGGGGGTATCGGCCGATTCCCGGGTGGTGATCTACTCGGCCACCCACCCGCCCCAGTTCGCCGCGCGCCTCTACCTGACGCTGGAGCACTTCGGGCTGGGGGCCCGGGCCTCCATCCTGGACGGAGGGCTCCGGGGGTGGGAGGCGGAAGGACGTCCCCTGGCCACCGGTCCGGGAGGGGCGAGGGCCCGTGGAAGCCTTCCGGAACTGGCCCCCCAGGGAGACCTCCTGGTGGATCATCGGTTCGTGGAGGCCCGGATGGAGGATGGTGCGGCGGCCCTCATGGATGCCCGGGATCCCCAGTTCTGGACCGGCGAAGCCCACCTCCAGGCCCGGGCGGAGCGGCCGGGTCGGATCCCCGGGGCCCTCAACCTTCCCTTCCGCTCCCTGGTGGACGAGTCCGGGCACTTCCTGGACGAGGAGGCCCTCCGCGGCCTCTTCGCCGAAGCCGGCGTCCAGCCGGGGGAGCCGGTGGTGAGCTACTGTCACGTGGGCCAGCAGGCCAGCCTGCTGGCGGTGGCCGCCCGACTCCTGGGCCATCCCGTTCGTCTCTACGACGGGTCGTGGGAGGACTGGAGCCGTCGGCCGGAGCTCCCTGCAGAGAATCAGGAGGACTGACGGGAGGGCGGGGGCGCGGGAGGGCGGGGCGCCTGCCGCCCCTCCTCGGTCCCGGGCAGCCCGCCGGCGATGAGCCGGAACCACGCCGTGAGGAGGCGGGCCGACTCCCCGTCGTCGAGCCCCTCCTGGGCGAGGGAGTGCCAGGTCTCGAAGCGGACGGCGTGGCCGGTGGCGGCGCGGAGCTGACGCTGGGTCCCGGGGGAGGCCTCCCATCCCACCGCCAGCGCTCCCGCCATCTCCGTCAGGAACCCCCGGAAGGGAGCCATCACCTCCCCAAGAGGCTCCACCCGCTCCACGTCCCGGAGGATCATCTCCAGCATGGGAGCCCCCCTCCGGTAGAACCCGTAGAGCCCCGAGAGGGCCGTCCTGGCCCGGGTCCCCGGGTCGGAGATCCCCATCCAGGCTCCCGGGTCCGGGGGCGGGTGCCTGGCGCTCCAGTGGGCGGAGCAGGCCTGGATCAGGGCCCGCTCGTCGGGGAAGTGGCGGTACACGGTGAGTCGCTGGACCCCCGCCCGCTCCGCGATACCGGAGACCGTCGTGTGGGCGGGCCCCACCTCCTGATGGAGCGCCACCACCGCTTCCACGATCCTCCGGCGGGTCTCTTCACGTGTCATGATGTAACATAGGTGTGTGCGGTGCCTGCGCGGTAGCCCCGAAACAAATCAGGGGTTGCGCTCGTAGATGTGAACACTACTGTTCACTTTGCCGGGTGGAGCCCTTCTCCCCCGACGACACCCCACCCTGAATCGGGAGACCCACCATGTCCAACCTCCAGACGCCCCCCACCATCATCCCGTCCGACGGCCGTACCTCCTTCGACTTCGGCGGCTTCGGCGTGGAGTGGAAGTTCGACGGGCAGGAGACCGGAGGCCGCTTCTCCATCGTCCACCACCCCCTGGCTCCACGGGCGCTGGCGGCTCCCCTCCACTACCACCACAACGAAGACGAGTATTCCTACGTCCTGGAGGGCACGCTGGGAGCCCTCCTGGGGGACGAGGTGGTGACGGCCGGGCCGGGGACGTGGGTGGCCAAGCCCCGGGAGCAGTGGCACACCTTCTGGAACGCCGGGGACACCCCCTGCCGGATCATCGAGGTCATCGCCCCGGCGGGGTTCGAGGACTACTTCCGGGAGGCGGCGGCCCACTGGGGGGACATGGAAGCCTTCGCCCGGCTGAACCGGGAGTATGCCCTCGAGATGGACTTCGAGAGCGTGCCGGGGCTCTGTCAGCGGTTCGGTCTCGTCTTCCCCGAGCTCCCGTGACGGAGGAGGGGCTCCGGATCCTCTCCGGGGGACAGACGGGGGTGGACCGGGCCGCCCTGGACGCGGCCCGGTCCCTGGAGATCCCCTCGGGAGGGTGGGTCCCGGCCGGACGCCGGGCCGAGGATGGTCCCATCCCCCCACGCTACCGGGGACTCCGGGAGACGCCCACCCGGGATCCGGCGGAACGGACCCGGCGGAACGTGGAGGGCGCCGATGCCGTCCTCTTCCTGTTGCGGGGGGAACCCCGGGGAGGCACCCGCCTGGCGCTGGAGACGGCGCGGGAGCTGGGACGCCCCTACCTGGAGCTACAGCTGGAAGCGACCCCGGACGCCGTCCTGGCGGCGTGGCTCCAAGGGCTCCCCCTCCCCCTCCGCCTCAACGTGGCGGGTCCCCGGGAGAGCGAAGCCCCCGGCATCCACGCCCAGGCCCGGCGGGTTCTGGAGGCGGGGCTCCTCCGGTTCCGCAGGGGGCGGTGACCCGGGTCACCCGTCCGCCACCACCGTGATCTCGATGACCTCGCACAGCCCCGGCAGGGTGCGGTGCTCATCGTCCCCGGCCTGGAGGGCCAGACGGTATTCCCCCGGGGGGAAGTTCATCTCGATCTCGAACGAGGCATCTCCGAAGTGGATCCACGGATCGGCCTGGGGGATGATGGTGCCGTCGGGGAGGCAGTCGGTGTTGGTTCCCAGGTGATAGTGGATGATCCCGGGTCGGGGTGCGGCCACCTCCTCGGGAACGGCACCCACCTCCACGTTCCGGGAGCCCATGATCACGTCCACCGGGCTCGTCACGGTGGCGCCGTCGGTGGGCTGCACGAAGAAGACCCGGGGCGTCCCGTCATCGTCGGCCAGGGCGGGGACCTCCGGTCCGTCGGCGCCGCCGCAGGCGGTCACCGCTGCGGCCACCAGGAGGGCGGCGGAGGGGATGGCCCGACGGGTCCGAGGTCCGGGAAGGGTGGGGTCCATGTCGACGTTCCTCCTGCTCGTTCGGGTGGGGGGCCGGCGTACGGCCGGACCGGTTCGATCCGTCAACCTGCGGGTGAGGGGCGGGACGGGGCAATGGGGCGGGTGGCCGGGGACCTCTCCTGGGACCCCGCCCCACCGGGCCGGCCTCCCAGGGACTCCCGGAAGCGCTGGAGTTCCCTGCCCCCCCGGGGGGTGGCGTGGACGGCGAGGTGGTCCACCACCAGGTGCAGATAGTGGTCCATTCGCCAGGCGGGGGTGGCATCGGGGAAGCTGACCTGCCCATCCCCGATCCAGCCTCGTGCCACGAGGGCGAGGAAGGAAACGGTCCGCTTCCGTTCCTCACCGGTCAGGCCGGGACGGAGGAACCCGGCCCTGGCCAGTCGCTCCAGGTACGCCTCCAGGACCCGCCGCCGGTCCACCTCCGTCCCGCCCACGTAGGCGGCGGACGCCAGTGGTCCATCCCGGGCCAGGAGCTTCGGGAGGCTCAGGAAGAGGCAGCGGAACCGGTGGTGGTTCCGGAAGGTCTGCCGGAGCATCTCCAGGAACCCGGAGAGGGAGGGCACCTCGGGGAGGCGGATGGTGGCGTCGTTCACCTCCCGCAGCTGTCCACCGATGGCCAGCACCAGGTCGTCCTTGGTGGGGAAGTGGTGGGTGATGTTCCCCCCCTTGATCCCCAGGTCCCGGGCGAGCTCCCGGATCCCCACGTACTCGATCCCCCGTTCGTTGAAGAGCTCGAGGGCCCGTTCCAGGATGCGCTCCTGGAGGGGGGGATCCCCGTTCCGGGTCATGGCCACCTCCCCGAATCCACGTTCTTGACAGATTCTCCCCGCCTCCGGTACCCTGACCCCAGCGACTTGACGATGTCAAGTCCGTGGTTCCCGAAACCCCGGCCCTGGCTCTGGCTCTGGCCCTGGCTCTGGAGGACACCATGCACATTGCTGGGCACACCGCTGCAGGGGACCCCGTGCGTTTCCCCGTGGAGACGGACACCGGAAGCGGAGAACGGCTCCGTCTGGTGGGGATCGAGACGGACGGCGACGGCGAGCTCGTCCGCGTGGAGGGCTTCCTCGAGCCCGGGGCCGGCCCTCCCATGCACGTCCACTTCCATCAGGCGGAGGGGCTTCGTGTGGTGGAGGGGAGCGTGGGCTACCGCATCCGGGGGCGGGACGGCCGGATCCGGACCGGCTCCGTGGGGCCTGGCCAGGAGATCGTCTTCCACGCCGGCGAGGTCCATCGGTTCTGGAACGACGGCCCGGTCCCCGCCAGGGCCGAGGGGTGGGTCCGACCCCCCGGCAACTTCCCATGGTTCATCACCCGGCTCCACGCCAGCATCCGGGAGCAGGGCGGGGTGCGCCCCGGGTTCTTCGAGGGCGCCTTCCTCACCTGGCGGTTCCGGCACGAGTTCGACATGGAGGAGATCCCGGGTCTGGTGAAGCGCCTGGTCTTTCCCGTGGTGGTGGCGCTGGGGGTGCTCCTGGGGCGCTACCGGAAGTACCGGGACGCGCCCCCCTCCCCACCCCGGGAGCGGCACCCGCCTCAGGGGAGCACGATCTCCGGCTCCTCGGGGAAGGGCCGGTAGAGGGCGGCCACCCGGCCGATGGTCTGGACCACCTCCACCTCCGGACGCCCCACGCCGATGGCGTCCACCGCTTCCCGCAGGGACAGGTGGGAGGTGTCCAGCACCCGGATCTTCAGGAGCTCCCGGTTGTGGAAGGCCTCGTCCAGGGAGGTGAGGAAGGCCTCGGTGACCCCGTCGGAGCCCACCTGGAGGATGGGCTTCAGGGGGTGGGCCAGGGAGCGGAGATGGGCGCGCTGCCGCGAGGTGAGGGAGGACATGGAGGAGGCTTCGGGTGTGGAGAGGGTGGGGCGGCCGCCGCTCAGGCGCACGCCGGTCATGTGCCCCAAGATAGCCCGGGCATGCGCCTTGTCAGGGGGTTCTGCGCGGAGGCGCCCCTCGAAGGGGCCTCCCCTCGGAGGAAGCTACTGGTCCCCGGACCGGGGCGAGGAGCCCACTCTCCGGTATTCCTCCGCCACCGGATCGGCCTTCCCCCACCCTGTCTCAGCGAGCTGATTGGAGGGGGCAGCCATGTCGGACGGATACAGGACGATGATGCTCTCCGTCAGAACCGGACCCACCTCGCGGGGTGCTTGATCCAACTCCGGGGTCCAGGCGACCTGTCCTCGTCGAGCGCTCAGGATCACCACCAGGTCGTCGGTCCTGACCTCCACAGCCAGACGTTCCGCCACCCCAGCCCATTCCGGGAGACGAGCGCCCTCCACCTGGGTCTCAGGGCGGGTCCGTTGGAACCGCCTCAGATAGGACGCAGGGTCGGAGGCAATGGTGAGGAGCTTGATGGGAGCGCCGAGCTGGTAGGCCAGGCGCTTCAGGGTGCGGACGGCCTCGGGGAATCCGTTCATGTGGTCCGCCCCTTCTGGGATCACCACCACGATTCGTTCCACCGTATTGAGGGGAGGTCCGATCCGGGCCACGAGGACCTGGTGGCGGGTGAGCTCCAGCACCTGGTCCAGGACCGTGCCAAACACCTGGAAGCGTCGGGGGGGCTTGCGCTCCCACCCAAGGACGAGGGTAGAGGCCTGGACCTCCGTCGCACCCCGAGCGATCCCGCTGGCGAAGTTGTGATCGACCCGGGTGACGGGCGTCACCGGAACCGCACCGGAGGCCGTGTATCCCGACGCCTCGCGGAGCATCCGCTGGGCCGTGGCCACGAACTCCGGAGCCCTGTTCGGATCGTCCGGAACCACCGTGAGGGGGTAGAGCGGTTCGGTGGACGCACGATCCCGGATCAGCACGGCGAGCTCCAGCAGGGGCGCGCCGCTCCCCGGGTTGGCGACACTCACCATGATCCGCTCCGGAAGTGCCCCCGGCTCCTGGGGTTCGAGTTCCTCCTCGAGGGCCACCACACGCCCGAATCGCCCAACGACGGTGGGCCCCACCACGCAGGTGACGAGAATCATGGCGATGGCGCCGTTCAGGATGGCTTCGTCGAAGAGTCCCACCTCGACGCCAATGAGCGTCGCGGCCAGGGTCGCGGCCGCCTGGGGAACCGTCAGCCCGAAGACGGTCCACCCCTCTTCCCGGGTGAAGCCTGCGATCCGCTGGAATGCAAGGGCGGCCAGACCCTTCGTGGCGATGACGGCCACGGTCATTCCCCCCATCACCATCCATGCCTGCGGGCCGGCGAAGAACACCCGAATGTCGACCAGCATGCCCACGGACAGGAGGAAGAAGGGGATGAAGAAGGATTCGCCGACGAAGTGGATGCGATTGGTGAGGATCCCACCCTCCGGAAGGAGGGGATTCAAGGCGAGCCCCACGAGGAAGGCGCCTACGATCGCCTCCACACCCACCACCTCGGCGAAGTAGGCTCCCACGAAGAGCGCCGTCAGGACGAACAGGTATTCGGCGTTGGCTCCGGTCTTCTCGTTTCGGAAGAACCAGCGTCCCAGCCGGGGCACCAGGAGCCAGGTGGCCGCAACGTAGAGGGAGAGGAACAGGATCAGCTCGATCCAGAACCATGCGTCCAACGCGCCGCGGGTGGACGCGGCGATGACGGCGAGAACCAGGAGGGCGGCCGTGTCCGTGATGATGGTACCCCCCACGGCTGGCGTGACCGCCCGGTTCTTCCCGATCCCCAGCCGCATCGCCACCGGGTATGCCAGGAGGGTGTGAGAGGCGAACATGCTGGCCATCAGAACCGAAGTGGCCCATCCGTACCCGAGGGAGATCCCCACCGCAATCCCGAGTACCTGGGGCAGCAGGAAGGTGAGGGCCCCGAAATACAGACTTCGGTTCCTGTGCCGTCGGAACCCGTGGAGGTCGATCTCGATCCCGGCCATGAACATCAGGTACAGGATCCCTACCGTGCCCAGGAGGACGATGGTCGGGTCCCGATCCAGGATGTTCAGGGCATTCGGGCCCACGAGGGCTCCCGCCAGGATCACGCCGATGATTCCCGGGAGGCGGGCGATCTGCATGGCCATGGGCGCCACCAGGAAGAGCGCCACGGCCACGGCTACGATGAGGACGGGATCGGTGATGGGAAGGGTGGCGGAAGGCATTCTTGGGGAGAGAGTCGGGGTTCCGAAGGGGAGGGCGACGGGGAGAGCCGGGAGCCGCGTGATCGGCCGTCCTCCCAGTGCAAGCTCGGAACCGCTCTTCCTTCCTCCGCGGAACCCCCTCGATTCCAGGGGGAGTTCTGCCCTCCTCCCCGCCGGAGGGGTCTCCCGGTGTGCCGGGGTGGCACGGCCGTGTCACTCGGTCACAGCCCCCGGATCCCTCCCGTACTCCTCCAGGCGGCGATAGAGCGTCCTGCGGGGGATGCCAAGCCACTCCGCTGCCCGGGTCTTGTTTCCCTCCGCCCGCTGGAGCACGTCCAGGATGTACTCCCGTTCCAGTTCGGCCAGGGTGAGCCCCCGCTCCGCGGCGGTGTGGGTCAACGTCAGCCGGCTTCCCACTCGAAGCAGGTCTCCCGGCAGGTGCTCCGGGCGGATCTCCCGCCCCTCGGCGAAGGCGGCCGCGCGCTCCAGCACACTGAACAACTGACGGACGTTTCCGGGCCACAGGTAGTCGCCCAGGACCTCGAGGGTCTCGGGAGGGACCTGCCAGTCGCCACCGCCGTCCCTGGACCGAAGGCGGTCCAGGAAGAGTTCCACGAGGAGGGGAAGGTCATCCCGCCGCTCCCGAAGGGGGGGGACCGAGAGGCGAAGGACGTTGAGGCGCCAGAAGAGGTCTTCCCGGAACTCCCCGGCTTCCACGGCTGCGGCCAGATCCCGGTGGGTAGCCGCCACGATCCGCACCGCCGCCTTCCGATGGTGGATGTCCCCCACACGACGGATCTCTCCCGTCTCCACGGCCCGGAGGAGCTTCGGCTGAAGGGTGAGAGGCAGCTCTCCCACCTCGTCGAGGAAAAGGGTGCCTCCGGCAGCGGCTTCAAAGAGGCCCCCCTTGTCCCGATCCGCACCGGTGAAGGCACCTCGTACATGGCCGAACAGTTCGGACTCCAGGAGATGCTCCGGGAGAGCTCCGCAGTTGACGGGGAGGAACGGATCCCTTCCGCTGGCGCGGTGGACGGCCCGAGCCACCAGCTCCTTTCCGGATCCCGTCTCTCCGGTGATGAGCAGGGGAGCAGGCGAGCTCGCCACGCGCCCGATCCGGTCGAAGAGCCGACGCATGGGCGCGCTCTGCCCCATCACGCCCTGGAGGTGCTCCCCGGCTTGACGGCGGCTTCGGGTGAACGCCCGACGAGAGCGACTCTGCTCCAGAGCTCGATCCACGGACTCGAGAAACGCGGCCGTGCGGAAGGGTTTCGTCAGGTAGTCGGCGGCACCTGCCCGGGTGAGGGCCATCGCGTCCTCCACGGACCCAAATGCGGTCACGGCGATCACCGGGATCTCCGGGAAGGTCGCCCGAATGGCCTGAACGAGAGCATCCCCCTTCATCCCCGGCATCACCATGTCGGTAATGACCAGATCCACCG
Source organism: Gemmatimonadota bacterium (assembly GCA_050485805.1). GTDB lineage: Bacteria > Gemmatimonadota > Gemmatimonadetes > Longimicrobiales > Gaopeijiaceae > T3Sed10-66. The sequence goes on from JBJHCB010000007.1 coordinate 9,960, forward strand.
TTTCCTCCTGCAGGCGGTCCAGCGCCTCCCGGGCGGTGGACACCCCTGAGACGGAAAATCCCTTGCGATCCAGAATCTCCAGGAGGGCCCTCCGGAAGGACTCATCGTCCTCCACGATGAGGATTCCCTCCCGGGTCTCCTCGGCCGGGGTCATCTCATCCTCGTTCACCCTCCGCTCCCCTCCGTCTCCTCGGCGTCCGATGGGCACGCTTGGAGGGGAAGTCGGATCACTCCACGTACGCCGCGGGGCTCCCGCGGGTGGAGCTCCAGATCCCCACCGTGTTCCTCGATGATCCCCCGGGCAATGGCCAACCCGAGTCCCATTCCCTCTCCCACGTCCTTGGTCGTGAAGAAGGGCTCGAAGAGGTGCGGGAGATCATCGGGGGGCACCCCGGGCCCGTCGTCCAGGATCTCCAGCGTGGCCCAAGGGCCCGAGGCCCCCAGGACCAACTCCAGGGAGCCCCCGCCTCCGTTGGCCCGGGGATCGGAGTCCATCGCCTGGATCGCGTTGGTCACCACATTGAGAATGGCATGCCGGAGGAGGTTTCGATCCGCTTCCACAACCACCGGATTCGCAGGGAGCCTGACCTCGGGACGGACCCCACGACCCGCCGAGCCCGAGAGGGGATCCGGGGTCACCTCCTGGACGAGTTCGGAAAGGTCCACCGGAGCGAGCTGTAGGCGGTCGCGACGGGCCATGTGGACCAGGCTTCGGATCAGGTCGGCGACGCGGTCCACTTCGGCCACGATCTCCCGGGCCTGCCTCCTTGCGTCCTGCGGCGTCGTTTGCTCGTCCAGGATCGCCTCTGCCCTTACCCCGATGACGTTCAGCGGAGTGCCGAGCTCATGGGCCAGACCTCCGGTGAGGCGACCCAACGCCGCGAACTTCTCCTCGCGGCGTATGCGACCCTCCAGGGCGATCCGCCGCTCGACCTCGGTCATCAGGCTCCTCCGCTTCTCCGCAAGTCGGTTGGCCATCTCGTTGAACGCCTCTGCCAGGTACTGGAGCTCCCCTGCCCACCGCCCGAGTCGGATGGGTTCCGGTGCGGAGGGCCCCCCGAGTTCCCGCACGCCTTGGAGGACCCTGGCCAGCGGCCGGGACAGGGTCCATCTCAGCACGAGGAGGATCACCAGGGCCGCTCCCCCCCCTAGGGCCAGCGTCGTGAGGGAGATCCGAACCCTGGAGTGGGCCTCATCCTGTTCGACCACGGTGGTCCGGCGCGCCACCACGAGAGCCCGAGCAGGGTCCCTCACCGAGAGGGAGACCCATCGGACCCGGCCCTGGCAGTCGGCCCATCCCCGGATTCCGCCCGGGGGAGGCGCCTGGAGGGCCTCCACCGCAAGGCACCCGGGAAGGGCGTCCGAGCCGCCGGAGAGCACCCTCCCGCTCGGCTCGAGCACGGCCACCAGGAAGGTCTCCGGATCCTCCGACACTCCGGAAAGCACCGCATCCAGGTCCGGGTACCGCCCATCCCGGATGGCGTTGTCGGTCACGGCACGCAAGGCCTGGGCCAAAGTCTCCGTTTCCCGGATGAGGGCCTCGCTGATGAGCTCAGATCGTTGGTGGAGGGCTATCGCTGCGTAGACCCCCATGATGACCACCATCGAGGGGACGAGGAAGGAGAGAAGGCGAGTGGCGATTCCCATGGCACCGCGGGCTGGGGTGGGTGCCGACCGGACTCAGCGATTCGAGGCGGAACGGACCGTGCGGGTTGAGGTCGTGGGGGAAAGGTACTCCCCTGGCACCTCCTGCGCGCCCGGTGGGGCACGGTGGGTGGACGGCCCCCCGAGCGGCGTGGACCCCCCGAGGTGGACAGGCCCCCCCGGCGTGAGCGACCCGCCGGCGGGCGCTCCTACTTGATGCTGGCCGGGAGGCTGGCGGGCGGGAGCGTTCCCGGGTCCACGGGGAAGCCCCGGCCCGGCTCCCCGGTTGCGGCAGGGGTGGGGTGGGCGGACTCCTCCCCCTGGAAGACATCCAGGTCCGTCTCCCCCAGGACCCGGCTCGTCACCGCCCCGGCGGTCATGGATCCGCTCACGTTCACCGCCGTCCGCCCCATGTCGATGAGGGGCTCGATGGAGATGAGGAGGCCGGCCAGCGCCACCGGCAGGTTCATGGTGGAGAGGACCACGAGGGCCGCGAAGGTAGCGCCCCCTCCCACCCCGGCGATCCCGAAGGAGGCCAGGGTGGTGACCAGGATGAGGGGGAAGAAGAAGCCCGCCGAGAGGGGGTCGATGCCCAGGCTCGGGGCGATCATGACGGCCAGCATGGCGGGGTAGAGCCCGGCGCATCCGTTCTGGCCGATGGTGGCTCCGAAGCTGGCGCTGAAGTTGGCCACGGCCGGGGAGACACCCAGGCGATGGATCTGGCTCTCCATGTTCAGGGGGATGGTGGCGGCGCTGGACCGGGAGGTGAAGGCGAAGGTCAGGACCGGCCAGATCTTCCGGAAGTGGCGGACCGGGTTCAGGCCCACGCCCGCCAGGAGCGCCGCGTGGACCAGGAGGATGAGGGCGAGGCCCAGGTAGGAGGCCACCACGAAGCCGGCCAGGTTCAGGATGTCCGCCAGGTTGGAGTTGGCCACCACCCGGATCATGAGGGCCAGGACCCCGTAGGGGGTGAGGCGGATCACCATGCGGACCAGGCGCATGACCAGGGCCTGGAGGGCTTCGATCCCTCCGATGACGCGGGCACCCAGCTCCGGGTCCTCCCTCCGGAGGCCCAGCGCCGCGAGCCCCAGGAGGGAGGCGAAGACCACGACGCTGATCACCGAGGTGGGGTTGGCCCCGGTGAGCTCGGCGAAGGGGTTCGTGGGGATGAACGACTGGAGGAGGGAGGGCACGTTGAGCGCCGCCACCTCGCCGGTCCGGGCGGCCAGCGCTTCCCCCCGCGCCACCTCCCGGGCCCCCTGCACCAGGCCGTCGGCGGAGAGTCCGAAGAGCCGGGTCACCGCCACCCCGATGACCGCCGACGCCGCGGTGGTGAGGAGGAGCAGCCCCAGGACCCCTCCGCTGATCCTCCCCAGCGCCCGGGCGTCGTCCAGCCGGGTCACCGCCGCCAGGATGGTGACCAGGACCAGGGGCATGACGATCATCTGGAGGAGGCGCACGTACCCTCCTCCCACCAGGTTCACCCAGACCAGGGTCTCGGAGAGGATGGGGTGGCCGAGCCCATAGCTCCACTGGAGAAGGACCCCGAGGCCCGCGCCCACCAGGAGGGCCACCAGGACGGTGTGGGAGAAGGACGCCCCGCGAGCCCGACGGCGGGCCAGCCAGAGGAGGGCGGCGGTGAAGACCGCGAGGTTCGCGAGGAGGGCGAGGGTGGACATGGGGTGATCCGGGTGAGGGGTCCGGGAGGGGAGGAGGTTCGGTGGGCCGGCGGTCCAGGGTGGAGGGCACAGGCGAGGGGCACAAAAAAAGCCCTCCCCAAGGGGAGGGCCGGACCGGGGGAGTCGCAGGATCCGACTCGTCTACGCGTGGGCCTCACGGTGCACGCGCCCGTCCGACGCTCCCGGGGGAGCGACGCAGCGACAACACGGGCAGCAGGCGAGGGTGCGAAGCATGGGGGACGCTACATCCGGGGGTCGGTTCCGGTCAACCCTCCTGTTTTCGGTACCCGTCCAAGGGGGGCGAGGCCGCCGCCGGACCTGGGGGGCGCCACGCCGGAGAAGAAAATAGCGTAAGACAGGATAGGTTAATCAAACTCATGCTAATAAACGGTTGTGCGCTTCCCGCCACCTGGGTACCTATCCAAGCGTCCCACATGCATCTTCCCCATACGCAAGGGTTTCAATGGCCACGGAAGCGGACATCCTGTCCCAGATCGAAGCGGAGGGCGTGAACTTTCTCCGCCTCCAGTTCACCGACATCCTGGGGAACGTGAAGAACGTTTCCATCCCCGCGCACCAGGCCTCCAAGGCCTTCAACGAGGGGATCTTCTTCGACGGGTCCTCCATCGAGGGGTTCGTGCGGATCCAGGAGTCCGATATGCGGCTGGAGCCGGATCCGGACACCTTCACCCTCCTTCCCTGGCGGAGCCGCCGGGGCGACAGCACGGTTTCCGCGCGCCTCATCTGCGACGTGATCCACACCGGGACGGGGGAGCCCTTCGTGGGGGACCCCCGCTACCTCCTGAAGCAGGCCATCCGGAAGGCTGCCGATCTGGGCTTCGAGATGCAGGCGGGCCCGGAGCCCGAGTTCTTCGTCTTCGAGCGGGACGAGGAGGGTCGGGCCACCACCATCACCCATGACTCGGGCGGCTACTTCGACCTGGCACCCAAGGACCTGGCGCAGGAGATCCGGGCCGAGATCATCTATACCCTGGAGGCCATGGGCTTCGAGGTGGAGGCGAGCCACCACGAGGTGGCCCCCGGGCAGCATGAGATCGACTTCAAGTACGCCGACGCCCTGAAGACCGCCGACAACATCGTCACCTTCCGGACGGTGGTGCGGGCCATCGCCGAGCTCCACGGGGTGCACGCCACCTTCATGCCGAAGCCCATCTCCGGGATCAACGGCTCGGGGATGCACACCCACATCTCCCTGTTCAAGGACGGGGTGAACGTCTTCCACGACGACGGCGACGACGAGTTCAGCCTGAGCACCACCGCGTACCAGTTCCTGGCGGGGATCCTGGAGCACGCCCCGGCCCTCACCGCCATCTGCAACCCCACGGTGAACTCCTACAAGCGGCTGGTGCCCGGGTACGAGGCGCCCATCTACGTGGCCTGGAGCGACGTGAACCGCTCGGCACTGGTGCGGAAGCCCGCGGCCCGGGGGCCCCAGGCCTCCCGCATCGAGCTGCGCTCACCGGACCCCACCTGCAACCCCTACCTGGCGCTGGCGGCCATGCTCACCGCCGGGCTGGACGGGATCCAGCGCGAGCTGGAGGCGCCGGGCCCGGTGCGGGAGAACATCTACGAGTTCACCGAGGAGGACCGGGTCTCCCGGGGCATCGAGACCCTTCCCCCCACCCTGGGCCGGGCCATCGAGGCGCTGAAGGCCGACGAGGTCATCCTGGGGGCGCTGGGGCCCCATGTGGGCGAGAAGTACGTGCAGGCCAAGACCATCGAGTACCGGGAGTACCTGGCCTCCGTCTCCGAGTGGGAGCTGGATCGGTACCTGGAGGCCTTCTAGTACCCAGCCGAGGCATCCAGCAGGGCCGGTCCTGCCCGGGGCCGGCCCTGTTCCGGCCCGGGGCTCGCCTCTACGTTCTCCGGCAGACCCCATCGGAGACCACGACCCGACGATGCCCCCCATGAGACCCGCCCTCCCCCCGGCCCTCCCCAAAGCCCTCCGCCGCCACCTGGCCCGGATCGTTCCGGCCCGCCGTGCCCTCTCCCTGCCCGCCCTCTGCTTCGGAGCGGGCGTCGTCCTTTCCCTTTTCTGGGCGGGCCTCGGTTCGGCGCAGGAGCCGCCCTCTTCCCCCCCACCGGAGTGGGGCCCCGTCTCCATCAACCTGGAGGACGTTCCCTACCCCCACCCCGTCTCTCTGATCGGGTTCTCTCTATATGGTGAGGAGGTCCGGATGGCCTTCATGGACGTCACCCCGGCGGGTGGCGGGAACGGCCAGACCGTGGTTCTCCTCCACGGGGGGAACTACTGGGCGGCCTCCTGGGAGAGCGTCATCGACCGCCTGGTGGAGGCCGGCTTCCGGGTGGTGGCCATGGACCAGATCGGGTATGGCCGCTCGTCCAAGCCCGTCATCCCCTACAGCGTGGACATGCATGCGGGCAACATCGCCCGGGTGCTGGACCACCTGGGGATCGAGCGGGCCGCCCTGGTGGGCCACTCCTTCGGCGGGATGAAGGCCAGCCGGTTCGCCCTCCTCTATCCGGAACGGACCTCCCATGTGGCCCTGGTGAACGCCATCGGTCTGGCGGACAACCGGGCGGGACGGGGGTGGCGGCCGGCGGAGCCGGCAGGGGAGAGGAGCTATCAGGCGTCCCTGGGGACCATTCGGGGCCACGTGGCGGAATGGGACGACCGCTACCTGGAGTACGTCCGGATCCACTACGGGTGGGGGCTCAGTGGGGACTGGTCCCGCCTGGCCAAGGTGCGGGCCCTGAACAGCGAGCAGATGGGATACAACACCGTGGTGCACGACTGGCCCCAGATCGAGGCGCCGGCCCTGGTGATCGGGGGGGAACTGGACGGACCGAACTTCCCGGAGCTGGCCCGGAACGCCGCCGACGCCTTCCCCAACGGACATCTGGTCCTCTTCCCCGGCGTGGGCCACAACCCGCACTGGGAGGCGCCGGAGGACCTCACCCGGGAGCTGGTGGACTTCCTGGGGAGGTGAGGCATCGCTGGGGAGGGTGTGCCCGCGCCCTGCCCGGCTAGCCCCGCGGCCGGAGGAGGGCGTCGAAGGCGGGGTTCCCCCGGAGTCGGAGGAGATGCGGGTCCGAGTGGACGAATAGCTCGTGGGGAAGGCCCTCGGCGAAGGCCCGCCGCAGGAGGGCGACGGCCTCCTCGGCCCGATCCGCCACGGCGGCCGCCGCCGCCAGCCAGAACCACTGGGCACCGTAGAGGAAGGGGCCGTCCAGGGACCGCAGCCGGGCGCACCACCCCTCCGCCTCCTCGGTTCGCCCCCGGCGCGCCGCGATGAGGGCCAGGTATCCGGCGTCCAGGTGGCCCTGGAGGTGGCCGTGGTGATGGCCCACCGGCCGGACGCCCTCCTCCCCGGCCTCGGCCAGCTCCGTGAACAGGGCGCCGGACTCGTCCAGGCGACCCGCGTGGTAGAGGGTGCGGGCCCGTTCCCGTCGGAGGCGGAGGCCGTCCTCCCCGTCACCCGTCCGCCTCTCGTCGCCGCCCCCCGATGGGAGCCGGCTCCGCCGGGTCACCTCTCCCTGGTACCAGGCCACGGCCCGCTCCAGGAGGGGGCCCCCCGCCGGGGGGGCGGTGTGGGCGTTCAGCTCCAGGGCCGCCTCCCGCATCACCGCTCCGGGGTCGGGCCCCCGCCGGCCCGGAAGCGCCAGCACCTCGTCCACCACCCGGTGCACGTCGTCGGTGTGGCCCAGGGCGGCGTGGGCCCGGGCCTCGAGGAGGGCGGCTGCGGGGTCGTCGGGGTGGAGCCGCCGGCACCGATGCGCCGCCTCCAGCTCCCGGCGGTGGTCCCCCATGAGGTGGAGGGACGCGGCCAGCTCCATCCAGTAGTAGATCCACCCCTTCAGCTCACCCGCCTCCGGATCGAGGCGGGTGAGGACCTCCCGGGCCTCCCGGGGGCGGTTCAACCGGCGGGCCTCCTCCGCGACCTGGAAGTGGGGGATGGAGCCCGGCGCCAGCTCGGCCTGGACCCGGGCGGCGGCGTGGGCTCCGGCCCAGTCCCCGTCGAGCCAGGCCAGGACCATGTCCAGGACGGCGCTCTCGAACCGTCCCACGGATCCCCGGAGACCAGCGGCCTCGTCGGCCACCCTCCGCGCCTCGGGGAGGGCCTCCAGGTTCCAGAGGGCGATGGCGGACACGATCCGGGGGAGGGGGTAGTCCGGCGCGTGCCGGGAGGCGGCCTGGAATCCCTCCAGCGCCTCCCTCCACTGGCCCCGGATGAACCGCTCCATCCCGTCGAGATAGGCCCCGTAGGCCTCGAGACCCGGCGGCGGAGCGGCCCCCCGGAGGTGAACGGCGCGGCGGGTCAGGGCGGAGCCGAGATGGGTCGCCACCCGTTCTCCCAGGGCCCGGATGGCTTCGAGGGGGGAGGTCACCGGCCCCCGTGCGGGGTCGGGGGCCCGTAGGAGGCGGCCGTTCCGGACATCGGTGATGCGGGCCCCGAGGTGGAGCTGCCCACCCTCCAGATGGAAGGTTCCCTCCACCAGGGTCCCGGCGCCCATCCCCCGGGCCAGTCCGAGATGGGTCTCCGATGGATCCTGCCCGTCCGCCGCCCCGTCTCCTTCCCACGCACCGGGTGCCTCCCCGGGCGGAGTCCCCCCGCCAGAGGTCCCCATGGCCGCCATGGGCGGGACCACCTCCAGCTCCGGGACGCTGGTGAGCGCCTGGGCCGTCACTTCGGCGGCCAGCGCCCCCACGGTGGCCAGCTCCGCCTTTCCCGTCAGGTTCCGCAGGGCCAGGACCAGGACCCTCTGGGGAGAAAGGGGCCGGAAGCCGGCCACGCCAGGGGAGGCCCCGTCCCGGAGCGCGGCCATGAGCTCCTGCGTTTCCGGGGAAGGCTCCAGGTCCAGTTCGTCCCGGAGATGGCTGGTGAGGGACGCATAGGTGGCCTGGGCGGCCCCCCGGTTCCCCGCCCGGGCCTGGAGCGAGATGAGGCGGCGGGCCACGGCCTCGTCCGAGGGCTCCAGCGCCAGCGCCCAGCGGACCTGGCGGACGGCGTCATGGAGGTCCTCCCGTGCCTCGGACCGGTCGGCCAGGCGCAGGGCCGAGGCGATGGCTGCGGTCCGGAGCGCCTGGCGCTCCGCATGGAGCCACCGGTCGAAGGCATGGGCGCCGGACAGGATCATCCCGGGGAGGAATCCTCCGCGGTACCGGTCCACCGCCGCCGCGTCATCCCCCCTCTCCATGGCCCGGCGGAACTCCACCGCATCGCATCGCAGTGCTACGGGGGGGATCCCGACGGCGTCGTCCCCCCGGTTCTGGATGACGTGGTCGCCCAGGTGACGCCGGAGGAATCGGATGGCCTGCCGCAGCGAGGCCCGGGCACGGTCCTCCGTGGAATCGGGCCAGAACACCCCCAGGAGCTCGTCCCGGGCGATGAACCCCTGGGAACGGGCCACGGTGAGGTAGACGAGGAGAGCCAGTCGCCGGGGCTGGGCCAGGATCCGGGTTGCCGGGCGTCCCCCCCGGGAAAGGCGGATCCGTCCCAGGACCTCGAGGTCGGAGGGAGGCTCGCCGCCAGGGAGCTCCAGGGACGGAGGGTCCGGGTTCACGGGGAGGTCACGCTGGGATCACGGCCATGGGTCATCCTTGCCCTGACGCCTAGGGGAGGAGGGGAAGGGCCACCCTGCACCACGGTGGGCCCGCCGACTCCCCGCATCAAGGGCCCCTGCATCCCGAGGAGGTCGACATGCTGCGCCGTTCCAGCTCGCTCCTGGCCATCGCCGCCGCCCTGGTCGCCTGCGCAGGCGAACCCACCACCGTCCACATGCCCCTGGGCGAATCCCCCGGGAACCTGGGCTCCGCCGGTCCATGGCAGGCCGTGGGTCCGGCTGCCCCCGACGGGTCGGGCCTGACCCGGAGGACGATCCCCGGGGAGGACCCCGGCCCCCCCATCTACGCCCGGGTCAGCTCCATCCTGGATCAGTTCTTCCACCACGACGGTCTCCTGGCCATCCTCTTCTACCGCCCCCCGGATTGCGTTCCCGCGGAGTTCAACCTCCTCCTTCTCTTCCATCCGCCCACGGGGCCCGAGGCTCCCGGCGCCTTCGGGTGCCCGCTCCTCACCTCCGGGTTCCTCCTCATCGAGGGGGACGCGCCCCTGGGCACCTTCCCCCGGCAGGCGGTGATGAGTGGGAGCGCCGTACCCATCTGGTTCGTGGACTGGGCCACCTTCCGGGACGCGGCCGCGGACGGCGTCGTCACCCTGGACGAGCTCCGGGCCATGGAACCGCTCAGGGGAACGGCCCACCGCTTCCGGGAGACCCTGATGCCGAGGCCGGGCGAGCACAAGGTGATCCTGGATGCCGCGGGAACGCTGGAGGACGGCCGGTCCTTCCAGCTCCACGTCACCCATCTCGAGGACCGGACCCGGGCCATCCGGATCCGTCTCCGATAGGGGGGCGGCCCATGTGGGAATCCCGGGGCCTCAGGGGGGAGGGGCGGCCTTCACGCGCACCTCCACCCCGGCAAAGCGGCCCCAGGCTGCGATGGCCCCCGGCACCCGATCCCGGACCCCACCCGGGAGGGGCGCGAAGGGGTGGATCTCCACCACCACATGACGGGTGCGCCGGGTCCGCTTCCAGGTCCCCACCACCCGGCTCCCCGCCACCACGGTCCACCGGAAGACCCCGTTCCGTCCCGGGTCCACCCGGGTGGCATGGTCCGGATCCAGCACGCAGTCCCGGACCCGGTACCCCAGGAGGTGTTCGTCGAAGGCGGCCAGGGCCAGGACCGCCTGGTCCGCCTCCGTCCGGTCCGGGTCCAGGGTGTCCAGATGCTCCGTCCGCATGCGGAAGGGACCTCCCGGGCCGTCCACCTCCACGATGGACGCCCCATCGGCCTCGAGGGCCCTCGAGGCGTCCTTCTTGGTGAGCTTCGTCCAGTGGACCAGGTCGTCCACGGTGGCGGGGCCCCGGGCCGCCAGGTACCGGAGGCCCAGCTCCCGGAGGGCGGCGGGGCGGTCCAGCACCCGGGGGTGGGGGATCCACTCGTCCAGGAGGACGAGCTGGTGCTCCCCCTCCCGGGTGGGACCCTGCACCAGGGTGCCCGTCTGGGAGAGATACCAGGTGGCGTGATAGCTCCGCTGCCCGGTCATGTCCAGGCCCGCCTCCCGACAGGCCTCGGTGAACTCCCCCCGGGTGGCCCGGCGCCCCCCGGAAAGGAGGGCCAGGGCCACCTCCCGTGCCCGCTCCAGGAAGGGCTCGTCGATCCCCAGGTAGTCCCATCGGCTCCGGACGCCCATGAGGGCCCGGGGGCCCAGGTGCTCCAGCATCCAGGGCAGGTCCCGGGCCGCCACCACATGGACCGTTCCCCGCATGGGCCAGGACCGGACGATGGCCCCGGCGTCGTACGCCCCCAGGACCTGGGCCTCGGTGGAGTGCGGGAGGCGGGAGCCCACGGCCCACCGGGAGGCGGGGAAATCCTGGGCCTGCATGGCCAGGTGGTGGGCCACCACCCCTTCCGGGTCCGAGGCCACCGGGGAGGGCCCCGCGAGCCCCAGGGCCTGGAGGCGGAGGCGGGCAATCTGGGGGGCCGAGAAAGCGGGGCGTCGGGGCATGGTGCCAAGGTAGGCGAGGGGGTTCCAGGGGGGCAATCCAGGGGCCCCGGGGCCCGATCCTGGCGCCGAAGGAGCCTGCGCCCCATCGTCATGGAGTGACGACCCCCCGCCCCTCCCGGAGGTGCCATGCTCTCGGTCCCCCCCGAGCCACCGACCCGTCCCGCGGTGCGGCCCGGCGTCCTCCCCCCGGCTCAACGGGCCGCCGTGCCCCCCTCCGGGCTCCGGCTCCCGGTCCTGGTCCCGCTGGTCGTCCTCCTCACGGCCTGCTCCCCGGATCCCGCCCCCCCCCCCCCCCCCCCCGGCCCCCCCCCGGGGGGGGGGGCGCGGGGGGGGGGGGGCCCAAACCGAGGCGGAGGGGGCCGGGGGGGGGCCCCCAACAAAC
>JBJHCB010000008.1:0-21111 GCA_050485805.1 Gemmatimonadota bacterium
GAGGAGCAGAACGACCTCCGGCGACGGGGGGACGCCCTGACCGTGGACATCGAGATGGTGGGCGACCGGCCCGCCGGGGTCCTGGATCCCACCACCGCCGTCGTGCAGCGGGCCATGGCCACCATCACCCTGCAGGGTCGGGAGCCGGCGCTGGGGAGTGGCTCCACCAACGCCAACACGCCCATTTCCCTGGGGGTCCCGTCCATCACCATCGGACGGGGCGGGCACGGGGGGAACGCCCACGCCCTGGACGAATGGTGGCTCAACGTGGATGGCCACCTGGCGGTCCAGAACGCCCTTCTCATCGTCCTGGCGGAGGCCACCCTGGCCGACGGGCCCCTGGCCAGGGACTGAACCGGACGGGGGGGGGCGGCCCGGGGACGAGGGGCCTTCCATTCCCGGGGAACGGGCGCCAACTTGCCCCCTTCGGTGCCCCCTCCCTCCGCCCACCCCCGCTCCCCATGCCCACTCCCCGATCCGCGCGCCTCACGTCCCTCCCCCCGGCCCTCCTCCTCGCCCTCCTTCTCGTCCTTCCCTCGCAGGGCTCGGCCCAGGCCGGGCCGGCCGAGGAGCTGGACTTCATGCTCTCGGTGAACCCCCTCGCCCTGGTGGCGTTCGGCGTCTTCTCCGCGGAGTTCGAGCAGGTGTTGACCCGGGGAACGTCGGGAGGGGCATCGGTCTTCTACGCCCGGGCCGACGACCGTAGGTACGTCCCCCACTTCTCCGGCAACGCCGTCTTCCGGTACTTCCCGTCGGGGCGCTCCTTCGACGGGTACGCCGTGGGGGTCATGGCGGGGTTCACCATCATGGATGACGAGGGGGCCTCCCGGAACGCCATCGGGCTCGGGTTCAACCTGGAGCACCAGTGGCTCCTGGGAGAGGACCAGCGCCTGGGCGTGGCGGCGGGGCTGGGGGGGCAGCGCCTCTTCTTCCTCTCCGACCGCGGGGCGGCGACCCGTGCCATCCCCATGGGACGCCTCTCCCTGGGGTGGGCCTTCTAGGCGAAGGCAGGCTCCCCGGGTCGGTCAGCCTCCCCGGACCGCCTCCAGGGAGATCCGGATCTCCTCCGGGGAGATGACGGGCTCTCCCGGGGCCACATGGTCCAGGCGGCCCTCCCGCATCCACTCCTCCAGCCGGTTCACCTCGCGGAAGAGGTGTTCGAAGGAGTCGATGACGAACAGGAGGGGCTGGTAGCGGTCGATGCGGAACCCCTGGTTCACCACCCACTCCAACTGGAAGGGGTGGCGCTGTACGTCGGGGATCTCCACCGCATGGGCGATCTCCCCGTGGGAGCTCAGGAGGCCCGATCCGTAGACCCGGATCCCCTCCCCGGACGCCCCGGGTCCGCCGTCGCGCATGAGGCCGAACTCGATGGTGAACCAGAAGAACCGGGCCATGGCCCGCATGGTGGCGGCCAGGCGCTCCTCCACGACCTCCGGATCCTCCAGGCCCGCCAGGCGCTCCACCGCCGCCTTCGAGACCTGCCCGAAGCGGACCAGGGTCTCGGCGAAGGCCGGATCCGTGTGCATGGGGACATGGCCGGCGATGTCGTGGAAGATGTCCGGCTCGGGGAGGTAGTCCGGGGTGGCCACGTCCCGGATGGTGATGGTGGTGGGAAACTCCCGTCGCCCGAGGCAGTCGAAAAAGAGGTACGCCGGAACGTAGCCGGACACCGGACGGGCCTCGAATCCGGTGAGGGGGGCCAGGAACCGGTTCACCTCCTCCAGGCGGGGGATCCGGTCTCCGTTCAGTCCCAGGGATCCCAGCCCCTGGAGGAAGCGGTGGTTGGCGTAGCGCGCCCAACGGTCCTGCATGCGGGCGTAGAGGTTCCGCCAGCTCTGGTGGTTCTCCTCGCTGTAGAGCTCGTAGGGCTGGGTGATGAAGAGGTCTCCCCGGGAGCGGGCCCCTTCGATGAAGGGGGCCCGCGTGGTGGTGAGTCCGGCTGTGCCGGCTGAGCCATGGGAGATGCACATGGGGGATCTCGGGGTCGGCCCCGGGGACGCGAGGGCGTCGGGATTGGTGGATGGAGAGCGGATTGTGGCTGGGGGAAGGGGAGGGGATATCCGACGGGTTGCGGGAAGTTCCACCGCCGGGGGGTGGACGACTTGCCATCGGGCTCCCGACGCCGCAATCTGGGCCCGGTTCCCGCCCCTCCCACCGCCCGAGGCGGAGGTCGGACCCTCCCATTTCGCCACCCGTCGGGTTCCCATCATGCGGTTCGGACCCTCTCACCCGCGGACCTCCGGTGCCGCCGAGGCCCACCCCGGCGTCCCCCCTCGGCCCGGGTCCAGGTCGGGCCACCGGCCCTTTCCCGCAATCCGGCCCGTCTTCCGGCCCGTCTCCCGGGCCCCGCTCCTGCTCCTCCTCCCGTTCCTCCTCCTCCCCCTCCAGGGAGAGGCCCAGGAAGCTGCGGGGGAGCCGCTATTCGCCGGGTCGGGCACGGGCGGCTTCGCCGATCCCGAGTCCCTCCCCCGGCCGGAGGCCCGGGCCGCCCGGACCCCGACGCCCCCGGTCATCGACGGCTCCCTCCAGGACGAGGTGTGGGCGCTGGCCGAAGTCATCGACACCTTCATCCAGTCCCAGCCGGTGGCGGGCGCTCCGGCCACGGAGACCACCCGGGTCCGGATCCTCTTCGACGAGACCCACCTCTACATCGGGATCGTGGCCCTGGAGTCGGATCCGGGGTCCCTGGTGGTGCGGTCCCTCCGCCGGGACTTCGCCGGGGGGAGCACCCGGGACATGGACGTGGTGGCCGTGGCGCTGGACACCTTCCTGGACCGGCGGAATTCCTTCCTCCTCATGGTGAACCCCTACGGCGCCCTCCGCGACGGCCAGACCTTCGACGACTCCCGGAGCCTGGACTTCGGATGGGACGGGGCCATCGAGGTGGCCACCCTCATCCACGACGAGGGATGGAACGTGGAGATGGCCATTCCCTGGACCACCCTCCGCTTCCATGCCGCCCCCGGGGAGCAGGCATGGGGGATGAACATCCTGCGACGGGTCCGGCGGAAGAACGAGGACTCCTACTGGGCGCCGGTGGATCGCCGGAATCCGGTGCACCGGATGTCCCGGGGGGGCACCCTGCGGGGGCTCGAGGACCTTCCTGCCAACCGGAACCTCAGCGCCAAGCCCTATCTCCTGGGGGAGCACCGGGGTGGGGCGGAGACGCCGGTCGGTCTCCGGGGCGGGCAGGCCGACGCCGGATTCGACGTGAAGTGGGGCATCACCCCCAGCCTGACCCTGGACGGGACCTTCAACACGGACTTCTCCCAGGTGGAGGTGGATCAGCAGCAGGTGAACCTGACCCGGTTCCCCCTCTTCTTCCCGGAGCGCCGCGACTTCTTCGTGGAGAATTCCGGGTCCTTCGTCCTCGGGGATGTCTCGGAGCGGAACTACCGACAGGGGGCCAACCTCCGGGATTTCACCCTCTTCCACTCCCGGCGGATCGGGCTCCGGGACGGGGAGGCGGTCCCCATGCTGGGAGGAGCCCGGATCTCCGGGCAGGTGGGAGGGGGGGAGCTGGGCGCGCTCTCCATGCGGACGGACGCCCTCCCCGACCTCCCCGGGGAGGCCTTCCACGTCCTCCGATACCGACGGGAGGTGGCACCCGGGGCGAGCCTGGGTGGAATGGTGCTCCATCGGTCGGGAGCCGGGGAGTTGGAGTCGGGATCCTCGAGCTGGGGGGTGGACGGCGACCTCCGGACCGGCGGGGGCCTCATCGTGAACGGCTACCTGGCAGGGAGCCGTGTGGACGGGGTGGAGGGGGACCCGCTGGCCAGCCGTCTGGGGGCGGGGTGGCGCACGCAGGAGTGGAACATCTCCGCCCTCCACCGCCGCATCGGGGACGGCTTCCGTCCCTCCATGGGGTTCGTGCGACGGACCGGGATCCGGCAGAGCTACGGCACCGTGGGGACCCACCGTCGCCCGGATCTGTCGGGTGTGCAGGAGCTTTCCCCCTGGGTGGCCGTGGACTATCTGGCCGGGGTGGACGGCCGGATGGTGGAACGCACCCTGGAGCTGGGCAACGAGCTGGAGTTCCAGGACGGGAGCACCGTCTCCGGGCGTCTCGTGCGGCAGATGGAGCTCCTGCGGAACCCCTTCGTGGTGCAGGGGGTGACCATCCCGGCGGGCCGCTACGATGAGACGGAGTGGACCCTCTCCTACGGGAGCTCCGCCGCCCGGGCCCTCTCGGGGGAGGTGCGCCTTGGGGGAGGCGGGTACTTCGACGGACGGCGCCGGTCGGTGGGTCTGGAGGGGGCCTGGCAGGTGAATCCCCACCTGGGGCTCGACGCCTCGGTGGACTGGAACGACCTGGACCTCCCCGAGGGGGCCTTCCGGTCCAATGTGTACCGGGGGCGGGCGATGCTGGACGTGAACACCCGGACCTTCGCCTCGGCCTATCTCCAGTACAACGACGCCCTGGACCAGCTCGTCACCAACCTCCGGTTCAACCTCATCCACGCGCCCCTGAGCGACGTCTTCCTGGTCTTCACCGAGCGACGGCAGACCGGCGGGGAAGGGGGGGGGCCGCCCGGCGCCCTTCCCGGGATGGATTCAGGGCCAGGCCCGGTCCTGGAGCGGATGTTGGCCCTGAAGGTGACCCGGCACCTCACCTTCTGACGGCGACGGGGCGGCCCGGCGGGGTGCGTTTCCGGCGGGGGCGGTCCCGTCCCCTCACCGCCCCTTTCCCGGGGGGCGCTGGCGTTCCCGACTGAAGAGGGGCCCCACCAGGGCTCCCACGGTGGCGGCCAGGAAGGCCATGAAGAGGGCCAGCCCCAACTGGTTCCGGAGGGGGCCCTCCACGGTGACCGTCAGGAAGAGGCCCACCAGGAGGGCCACGCCCCCCGCCAGGCCGGCGCCCACGAGGGTGCTCTTGAGAAGGGGGCGATCCGCCACGGCGATCTTCCCGGGAAGGTGGAGGGTGGACAGGTGGGGGGGCGGCGCCCCTCTCTCCGCCCAGTCTGGGGCGGAGGGGGGCGGGCGCGCCAGGGCTCCGCCCCGGGCGCCCGTGGGCCGGGGGAGGGGAGACCGGCCGGTTGCGCGGCGGGCTTCCGGGGCGAATCTTCGCCTTTCCCTCCCTCCGGAACCGCAGGAGTCCTCCCATGTCCGCTTCGCGCCCGGCCGACCCCCTCCGCGCCCGTCCACCCCTCCCCGAGCTGCTCCTGCCAGCCCTCCTCCTGGCCCTCCTCCTGGGAGGACCTCTCCTCCCGGCGACGGCCCCGGGAGCCGCCTCGGGAACCGGAGCGTGGCACGCCCTGGCCCAGACCCCCTCGGCGGGGGAGCGACCGGCGCTGGATCTGCCCCAGGACTACATCCTCCCCCCGGCACCGGTCCGGGAACTGTTCAGCCGGGACCCCAACCATGCGGTCCTGGACCACCCCTCGCCCGACGGGCGCCACTTCCTGGTTCCCCTCCGGACCGAGCTCTCCACCCTGGAGCGGATGGGGGAGGAGACCTACCGACTGGCGGAGATGGAGCTCCGACCCCGAACGGACCGCCTCTGGCACCTGGACACCTTCGGGATCTTCGGCCTGCGGATCTACGACCTGGAGGCTCGCGCCTTCCGGGACGTGTCCCTCCCGGCGGGGAGCTTCGTGAGCGACCTGATGTGGTCCCCCGACGGCGCCCAGGTGGCCTTCCTGGCCCATCTCGGGGAAGGGACCGAGGTCTGGGTGGCCGACGCCGCCACCGGCGAGGCCCGGAGTGTCTCCCCCGCCCGGGTGATGGCCACCCTGGGAACGGCATCGGCGGGGCAGGGAAGCCGGCCCTCCAGGATGCTCCAGTGGACGCCGCAGGGGAGCCTCCTCACCCTCCTGGTGCCGGGAGACCGGAGCCCGGAGCCCGTTCGCCCCACGGTACCTCCCGGACCCATCGTCCGGACCACCCGGCCGGAACCCACTCCCACCCGCACCTTTCCCTATCTCCTCCGGGACGGCCACGACGAGGTCCTCTTCGAACACTTCACCCGGAGCCAGTTGGCGGAACTCGTCCCCGGGGAGTCGCCCCGCCCCATCGGGGCGCCGGCCCAATGGGAGTCCATCGAGCTCTCCCCGGACGGGGAGCACATCCTGGCGGTGGCCCTCCACCGCCCCTTCTCCTTCCTCACCAGCTTCCAGGGGTTCCCCCGGAGGCGGGTGGTGATGGACCTGGAGGGGAACGAGCTGGCGGTGCTGGAGGAGCGCCCCCTCCGGGAGGCCGGCGGGCCGGACCCGGATGACGACCCCCGGAGGCCCCGGGAGTGGAGGTGGCGCCCCGACGGAGCGGGTCTCGTCTTCCTGCAGCGGGACGACGAGGACCGGGACCGGATCCGGATGGTGGCGGCGCCCTTCGACACCGCCTCCGCCGTCACCCTGGCCCGGAGCCCGGACCGGCTGGGGAACCCGGGCTTCGATGCGGGGGGGCGGTTCGCCTTCGCGTCCGTGACCCGGAACGGGGGGACGGGCCTCGTGGTCTTCCCCCTGGGAACGGCGGACTCCGAGGCCGTGGTCCTGGTGGAGCCCGAGCGACGGGAGGATCCCACCACCCTTCCCGGGGAGCTCTGGACGCGGGCCCCGGTGAACGGGGTGTCGGAGGTGCTGGTCTCCTCCGATGAAGGGTGGGCCTACCTCCGGGGCGAGGGATATCGGGCCGACTTCCGCCCCCGACCCTTCGTGGACCGGGTGGCCCTGGACGGCGGCGGGATCGAGCGGGTCTTCGAGGGGGCCGCGGACCACTTCGATCGTCCCCTGGTGGCGCTGGATCCCGACCTGGAACGGATGGTGGTGGGTCGAGAGGGGATGTCCGTCTTCCCCGACAGCCACCTGTGGACCGCGGGGAGCGGGCTCCAGGAGAACCTCACCCGGAACCGGGATCCCTTCCCGGAGATCACCGCAGCGGAGCGCCTGGACTTCGAGTTCACCCGCCGGGACGGCCTCCGGGTGCAGGGACGGGTCTCCCTCCCGGTGGACCATGTGGCCGGAACCCGGGTGCCCGCCATCTTCTGGACCTACCCCCGGGAGTACACCCGTCCCGAGGAGTACGAGCGGGCCGCCATCCGGAGCCGGAACCACAACGCCTTCCACCATCTCACATGGCTCCGGTGGTCCGACATCTGGCTCACCCAGGGATACGCCGTGGTGTACCCCGACATCCCCATCATAGGGGAGAACTACAACGACACCTACATCGCAAACCTGAGCGACGCCATGTACGCCGCCATCCGGGCGGTGGAGGAGCTGGGGGTGGTGGACATCGACCGCATCGGCCATGGGGGGCACAGCTACGGCGCCTTTGCCACGGTGAACCTCCTGGCCCACACCCCCTATTTCCAGGCGGGGATCGCGGGCCACGGCGCCTACAACCGGTCCCTCACCCCAGCCGGGTTCCAGGCGGAGCGGCGCAGCCTCTGGGAGGCGCCCCACACCTACCTGGACATCTCCCCCTTCTTCAAGGCGGACCAGATCACCGCTCCCCTCCTCATGTACCACGGCGGGGACGACAACAACACCGGGACCTGGCCCATGCAGTCCGAACGCCTCATGCACGCCCTCACCACCCTGGGGAAGCACGCGGCCCTCTTCGTCTACCCCTACGAGTCCCACACCCCCCGGGCCCTGGAGAACAATCTGGACATGTGGGCCCGCTGGTTGGACTGGTTCGATACGTACGTGAAGGGGGCCGAAGGGCCCCTCCTCGCCGACGACGGGGCGGGGGAAGGGGCGGGAGAGGGGTCGCGGAGATAGGGAGACCGGCAGGCGGGGTTCGGGCCCGGAGGTGGCCTTCCCCTCAGCGATTCCCTTCCGCTGCCTCCCGGACGAAGTCCGCCACCCTGGAAAAGTATTCCGGCCCGGCCACCCAGGGGAGGTCGTTGTGTCCCGCCCCCGGGACCTCCCAGGACCGGGCGCCGCCGGGGACGGCATCCCGGAGGGCGTGCCCCATCTCCACCGGGATGAGGCGGTCCCGGTCTCCGTGGATGACCAGGACGGGAGCGGTGATCTCCCCCGCGGCGCCCCGGGTGTCGTAGTGACCCCGCAGGCGCCGGAGGAGGAGGGAGGGGAGGAAGGGATACACCGCCCGGCCCATCTCCAGGAGGTCCGTGAAGGTGGACTCCAGGATGACGCCTCCCACCCCGGGGGCCCGGGCCGCCAGGGGCGCCCCAACCGCCCCACCCAGGGACCGGCCGTGGATCACCACCCCGCCGGCGCCTCCGAGGCGTTCCGCCATCCACGCCAGGGCGGCGTCGGCGTCCCGGGCCACCCCCAGCTCCGACGGTCGGCCCTGGGACCGGCCGTATCCGCGGTAGCTCAGGAGGAGGATGGAGATCCCCTCCCGGAGCATCCCCTCCGCCTGGAACCGCCGATCCCCGATGGTGCCGGCGTTCCCGTGGAGGAAGAGAACCGCCGGTGCCTCGGGATGGGCCTCGAACCACCAGGCGTGGACCTCCACCCCGTCCGTTGTGGCGAGGGTGACATCCTCCCCCGGTACGCCCGCCAGGGATGGGACGGGCCCGGGGTCCCCGGCGTGGGGAATGAAGAGGAGGGTCTCGGCGAAGCGGGGGGAGATCATGAGGTAGAGGAGGAGGATCGCTCCGGAGATGAGAAGCAGGAGCCGGACCTTCCTCCGTCTCGCGGTGGAGGGCTCCGCCTGCGGGGATCGGGGGCTGCGCGGCGGGGGTCCGACCTCTTCCCCTTCGCCCCGTGGGGAGCGGGCTCCGGTCATGGCCTCTTCCTTCCCCTCCGCATCGGCCTGCCCATCCGTCCCCTCCGGCGTTCCCTGGAGCCCCTCCACCCGGGACGATTCCACCCGCCCGGGATCAGGGATACGTCATGACGGGCCGCAGGGGCAACCTCCGGCGCCGGGGTGAAACCGGGGAACCGGGCCTCTCGTAGGGTGGGAGGCAGGCGGGCTCGGGAAGGGATCCCGGGACTCCGCCCGGAGGGGTGCCACGGACTGTCCCTTGGCGGCCTCCAGCGACCCCAAGATCCAGGGAGACGAACCATGCTGGAATTCATCGCATTCTGGGTGGCCCTGGCGGCCGCCGGAGCCGCGGCCTTCTACGGCCACACCCACACCCGCGCCTTCAGCCGGAGCCGCCTCCGGTACACCCGGGTGGCGGAGCGCCCCGGTCTCGCCGGGGTCCTGGCCGGGGTGGGAGCCACCCTCCTGGCCGTTCCGGTGGTGGCCTTTCTCCCCATTGTGGGGGCCGGAACCGCCATGGCCCTGGGGGCCGGGGTCGGAACGGGGGTGGCCATGGGGTCCCGTGACCCCATGGCCTGAAGGACCGTGCGCCTTCCGTGGCGTCAGCCGCCCCAGACGTTGAACTGGCGGTTGTACTTCACCACCAGGGTGCGCTGCTGCGGGCCGCTCAGGGTGTTGACCCCCTGGTGGTCGTTGTAGACGATGAAGAGACCCGTGCCCGCGGTGTTCAGCCACCCGAACCGGATGTTGGCGCTGAAGGTGTCGGTCTGGTCCGCGTACTGGATGAGGGACTGGAGGTAGATCCGGGGGGTGAAGAAGTACCCCGCCCGCAGCCCCGCCAGGGTCACGTCGAACTCCCCTTCCTCCAGGGTGACCTTGTTGTGGTCCAGGGAGAACTCCAGGGTGGCGGAGGACCCGTGGCGGTAGGCCACGCTGGCCGAGGGGTTCACCCGGGAGCCGGAGAGGAAGCTCCCGGCGTTCACGGAACCCGACACGGAGAACGGAGCGCTCCGGTTCGTGTTGAAGCGCCACGCCGCCTCCCACCCGTCGTAGGTGCCGGGCTGGACCACGACCCCGTCCACGATCTCGAAGGGGCGGGTCAGCCCCTCCCGGATCCAGTTGAATGCGGGTTCGAAATGGGCCCCGCTGGAGAACTCGAAGTGGGAGTCAAGATGGAGGCGCGAGGACTGCTCGAAGCCCGTCTCCAGGTTCCGGAAGGTGTTGTAGGAACTGTGGGGCCGGATCTCCCGGAGCCAGGAGATCCGGTCCGGACGGAGGTAGACCATCCACATCCCGGAGTACATCCGGTAGTCGCGACGGTTGACGAACCCCACCTCGGGATTGAAGTCCGCGCCCATCTCCCGGAATCCGCCGCTCAGGCGGAGTGCACGGGATAGGTAGACCCCGGACAGGTCGAAGACGTGGTTCCGGGCGTCCCCGTCCTGGCCGGGGGCGTCGGTGTATCCCGCAAACGAGCTGAGGGTGAGGTTGTCCCCGAGGCCCACCTGCCCGTCCACCGCGTAGGTCCGGTTCCAGTCTCCGTCCACGCCCGTGCCGCGCCGTTCGCCGAAGTAGGTCCCCACCAGGGAGCGGTTGGGGAGCTCCCGGGCCAGGCGGACCACGGAGAAGGCATTGCCATCGGTGATCCCGGGGCCCACCGGGTCATCCACCCCGGTCTGGATGTGGAGCAGGCCCACGTTCAGCCCCGCAGCGCGACCGGAGAGGCGCCCTCCCCCCCGGATGGGGACCTGCTGCCCCCCCTCGATCCCGATCCTGCGGCTGAAGAAGAGCTCCGACCCACCGGTCCCCACCCGGAAGTAGCCCGCGTTCTCCAGGAAGAAGGGTCGCTTCTCGGGGAAGGAGAGGGAGAAGCGGGTCAGATTCACCTGCTGGTCGTCCACCTCCACCTGCGCGAAGTCGGTGTTCAGGGTCAGGTCGAGGGTGAGCCCCTGCGTCACCTGCACCTTGGCGTCCGCTCCCAGGTCGGAGGGGTAGTCGAAGCGGCTCCCCAGGACCCGATAGTCCCGTTGCGCCGATTGCAGCACGTACGGGGTGACCGTGGCCTGCCGTCGGACCGGGACCTCGAGTCCGCGCAGCTCCCCCGCCTGACTCACCCGGTAGAGGTTGTACTGTCGGTCGATGGGAGCCCAATAGCTCTCCTCGTTGAAGCGGCGGATCCGCCGCATCACGTTGAACCCCCAGACCGCGTCCTCCCCGCTGGCGTAGCGGAGGGTGGAGAAGGGGATCCGGAACTCGGCGTACCACCCCAGGGCGTCCCGGGAGGTGGCCACGTCCCAACTCCCGTCCCAGTTCAGGTTGAAGCCCCCGCCGGCCCCGCCCTGGGCCCGGCCGCCCCCCATTCCGCCCAGCCCCCCGCCGCCCCGTCCCTCGTCGGTGACCTGGCCGTCATACTCGATCCCGGACGGGTTCGTCCCGAAGACGAATCCGTTCTGCCGATCGCGGTAGGTGTCGAAGATGAGGACCACCGCGTCGGAGTCGTCCAGGCGGGAGTCCCGGATGGCCGGTCCCTGGACGATCCCCTGGGGGTTCGAGTCCCAGAGCCAGACCCCCACGTAGATGGCCTGTTCGTCGTAGAGGACCCGGACCTCGGTGGGCTCCGACGCCGCCGCCCCGTCGCTGGGGATGCGCTGCACGAACCCGTCCAGGGGCTCGGCCGCCTGCCAGGCCGGATCGTCCAGGCGACCATCGATGACGGGCGGCGCGTCCACCCGCACCGCCCGGGCGTCGCGAACCTCGCGACCCCTGGTGACCCCCGTCGCGGGGGTGGCAGTGGTGTCGGACGAGGCGCTTCTGAGCGCCCCGGAGGCCGCCCACGGACCGGAAAGGGAAGAGGAGACGGAAGGCACACGGTGGCCGGGGACTTCCCCGGAGCCCGGCACCCCGCCCAGGATGGCGGCGGCGGTGACGAGCGAGGTCAATCCAACACCCACGATGAGATCTCCTCTGGAGAGGACGGAGTCCGGGGCAGGAAGCACCGGATGGGGCCCCACCCGCGCCCGGTGCAATCGGGTCCGCGACCCTTCTGCCAAACCTCCTGAACGACACCCGGAGGGCGACGAATGTTGGGGCCGGAGGGGGTTGCGCCCGGCCGGGGCGGTGGGGATCGTTCCACGGACGAGGTGTGGAACCGATCCGCCGGGTCGTCCCCCACCGGGAAGTAGACGAAGAAGAGAGGTGAGATGGGGCGAGGCCAGGAGGGAGCGGCAGCAGGGACGGAACCCGCGTGGACGGCCCTTCCCCTGGATCGCATGGGGGGGCTGGGGAGTTGGATCGAGGCGCACCCCCTGGCCGGCGGGGTGGTGGTGGCGGTGGCGGTCCTCCTGGTGGGGGCCCTCCTCCTCCGGGTGGTGCGCCACTACATCCTGAGGTTCGTGGAGTACATCGCCCGGCAGACCCCCCGGAAGTGGGACGAGGCCCTCTTCGACGCCCGGCTCCCCCAGCGCCTCTCCTGGGGAGTCCCCCTCCTGGTCTGGTACCACGGGGCAGCCGTCGTCCCCCACCTTCCCTCCGACGGACTCCTGGTGACCCAGCGGGTCCTTCTGGCCACCATGGTGGTGGTGGTGGTGCGGGCCTTCGACGCCTTCCTGGATGGGGTGAACCGGATCTACATGGAGAACCCCAGGGCCCGGGAGCGGCCCATCAAGGGGTTCCTGCAGGTGGCCAACGTGATGGGCCACCTGGCCGGACTCATCCTCATCATCTCCATCCTCATGGACCGCTCCCCGCTCCTCTTCCTGAGCGGGCTCGGTGCCATGACGGCGGTGCTCCTGCTGGTCTTCCGGGACACGCTCCTCTCCCTGGTGGCGGGGATCCAGATCACCACCAACGACCTCCTCCGCACGGGGGACTGGATCGAGATGCCCCAGTTCCAGGCCGATGGGGACGTGGTGGACATCGCCCTGAACTCGGTGACGGTGCAGAACTGGGATCGGACCCTCACCGTCATCCCCACCCACAAGTTCCTGGAGCACTCCTTCCGGAACTGGCGCGGGATGGCCGAATCGGGGGGGCGGCGCATCAAGCGGGCGGTCCACCTCGACCAGACCTCCGTCCGTTTCCTGGGTCCGGACGACCTGGAGCGCTTCGAGGGGTGGGAACTCCTCCGGGACTACATCCGGCGAAAACGGGAGGCGGTGGACGCCCACAACCGCGCCCATCCGGCGGAGGCCGGGGTGGACGTCCCCCATCACCGGCGCCTCACCAACCTGGGGACCTTCCGGGCCTACCTGGCCGCCTACCTCCGGTCCCACCCGGGGATCCACCAGGACATGATCCTCATGGTGCGGCAGCTTCCTCCGGGCCCGGAAGGGATCCCCATGGAGGTCTACGGGTTCACCCATGACACGCGGTGGGGCGTGTACGAGGGGATCCAGGGCGACCTCTTCGACCACATCCTGGCCGTGATCCCCGAGTTCGGGCTCCGGGTCTTCCAGAAGCCGTCGGGCTCGGAACTCCTGCAGGCGCTGGAGGCACGATGACGTTGGAGCCCCACTACCCCCGGGAGGTGCTTCGTCGCTCCCGGGACGAGAAGATGATCGGAGGGGTCTGCGGCGGACTGGCGGAGTGGCTGGGGTGGGACGTGACCCTGGTCCGGGTGGCCTATGTCATCCTCTCCCTTCTCTCCGCGGGATTCCCCGGAATCCTGGTCTACATCCTCCTCTGGATCATCATGCCGGAGGGAGAGTGAGGGGAGGGGGAAGGAGAGGGGGTGGCGGGGGGATGGGACAGGGGCGCCCCGCCCGCCTCCCGGCGCTTCCCGCCCGCCTTCCGGCGCTCTCGATTCTCCTCCTGGCGCTTCCGGCCCTCCTCGTGGCCGGCTGCTCCGACGCCTCCACCGGTCCGGTGGTGGCGGAGCTGGATGCCCGGGCCAGGGCCTGGGAGAACCGGGGGATCCGGGACTACGCCTTCCTCTACCAGCGCACCTGCACCCGCTGCACGGCGGAGGAGCAGGAGTCGGTCCGCATCCGGGTCCGCGGGGGACAGGTGGACGGGGTGGAGCGGGTGGTCACCGGTGAGCCCATCCCCTCCTCCCGCTGGGACGAGTGGCCCACCATCCCGGATCTCTTCCGTCAGCTCCGGGACCATGCCCGGGTCCGGGGGAACCAGCTCTCGGTGGTCTATGACGAGACCTGGGACATCCCCGTCTTCGCCACGGCGTTGATCACCGCAGAGGTCGGTGGGGGGTTCTCCTTCACCGTGCAGGACTTCACACCGGAGTGAAGCTCCGGACGTCCCCCGGGACGTGGTTTCTTCCCCCAGCAGGAGCGGTCCATGCCCATTTCGAAACAGCGCGCCCGTCAGCTCTGCACCAAGCGGGAGTTCGAGTTCCTGGAGAAGAGCTGGAACCCGCAGCTCCGGGAGGTGACCCCCGGCCGGCTCCGCCAGAAGGTCCAGCGGGCCCGGACCCTCCGGGACAAGTACCGGGACCTGGCCCGCCAGCAGGCCGGTGAGGCCCGGGGAAAGCGGAACCCCAAGTCCACCCGGGCCGCCGGGGGGAACCGGAACACGGAGCTCAAGGCCGCCGTCTTCGACGAAGCCCTGTCCCGGTTCCAGGAGCGACTGGCCCAGCTCGAATCCCAGGGCTGATCCCCGCATGCTCCGCGAGCTCCCGTCCCGGGACTGGCACGCCCTCTCCCCGGAGGAGGCACTGGAGGCCCTGGCGTCTCACCCGGACCGGGGGCTCACCGCCCAGGAGGCGTCGGCACGCCTCGAGGCCTTCGGACCCAACCGCCTCCCCGAGGAGGAGGGGGAGAGCGCCTTCCGGCGCTTCCTGAAGCAGTTCCACAACGTCCTCATCTACATCCTCCTGGTGGCGGCGGGGTTCACCGCCCTCCTGGAGGAGTGGATCGATACCGGGGTCATCCTCCTGGTAGTGGTGGTGAACGCCGTCATCGGGTTCGTCCAGGAGGGGAAGGCCGAGGCCGCCATGGAGGGGATCCGGAAGCTCCTCTCCCTGGAGGCCGTGGTGGTCCGGGACGGGAAGCGGAGCACCGTGCCAGCCGAGGTGTTGGTCCCCGGAGACCTGGTGCGCCTGGAGAGTGGGGACCGGGTGCCCGCGGACCTCCGGATCCTGTCCGCCCGGAACGCCCGGGTCGAGGAGGCGGTCCTCACCGGGGAATCGGAGCCGGTGACCAAGGGGGCGGATTCGGTGGACGCGAAGGCGCTGCTGGGGGACCGGACGTCCCTCCTCTTCTCCGGAACCCTCCTGGCCTCGGGGCGGGTGACCGGGGTGGTGACGGCCACCGGGGAGGGGACGGAGATCGGCCGCATCGGGGAGATGGTGTCCCGGGTGGAGGGGGTCACCACGCCGCTCCTCCGGAAGATCGACCGCTTCGGGACGCAGCTCTCCGTGGCCATCGTCCTGGGCAGCGCCCTGGTCTTCCTCTACGGCTGGCTGATCCGGAGCTTCCCCCCGGAGGAGATCTTCCTGGCGGGGGTGGCCCTGGCGGTGGCGGCCATCCCCGAGGGACTCCCCGCCATCCTCACCATCACCCTGGCCCTGGGCGTTCAGCGCATGGCCCGGCGGAACGCCATCATCCGCCGCCTGCCGGCCGTGGAGACACTGGGGTCGGTCACCGTCATCTGCACGGACAAGACGGGCACCCTCACCCGGAACGAGATGGCGGTGGAGCGGATCCTCCTGGAGGAGGAGACGTGGGAGGTGACGGGCTCGGGCTTCCTGCCGGAGGGCAGGTTCCGGAGGAACGGCGAGGAGGCGGATCCCGGGGGCGACCCAGTGGTCCGCCGCCTCATCCGGGCCGGGCTCCTGTGCAACGAGGCGGAGTTCACCTCCCTCCCCGAGGACGGGAAGGAGCCGGTCCTGCAGGGGGATCCCACCGAGGGCGCGCTCCTGGTCCTGGCCCGGAAGGCGGAGATGGACCGGGCCGAGGAGGAGCAGCACTACCCCCGGGTGGACCTCATCCCCTTCGAGTCGGAGCGCCGATGGATGGCCTCCCTCCACCGGGAGCCGCAGGGGGGGCATCTCCTCCTCCTCAAGGGGGCACCCGAGCGGATCCTGGAGATGTGCTCCACGGTGGCCACCGGGGACGGGGCGACCTCCGCCCTGGATCGGGAAGCCTGGTCCACCCGGCTGGAGGAGGTGGCGGGGGAGGGCTATCGCCTCCTGGCCCTGGCGGAGATGACCACGGAGCCCCCCGCGGGGGATCTGGCGCCGGAGCACGTGGGCGAGGACGGGGTCCTCCTGGGGCTCGTGGCCCTCATGGACCCCCCTCGCGCCGAGGCCACCGAGGCGGTGGGGAAGTGCCGGGACGCGGGGATCCGGGTGATGATGATCACCGGGGACCACGCCATGACGGCCCGGAGCATCGGGGCCCGCATGGGGATCGGGGACGGGAGCTCCGCCCTGACGGGCATCGACGTGGAGGACGCCTCCGACGAGGAGCTGGGCCGCCGCCTCCGGGAGGAGGACGTCATCGCCCGGGCGAGCCCGGAGCACAAGCTCCGCATCGTCCAGCTCCTGCAGGGAAGCGACCAGGTGTGCGCCATGACCGGGGACGGGGTCAACGACGCCCCGGCGCTGAAGCAGGCGGACATCGGGGTGGCCATGGGGATCAAGGGGAGCGAGGCAGCGAAGGGGGCCTCGGAGATGGTGCTGGCCGACGACAACTTCGCCACCATCGAGCGGGCGGTGGAGGAGGGGAGGACCGTCTATGACAACCTGAAGAAGACCATCCTCTTCATCCTCCCCACCAACGGCGCCGAGGCGCTCATCGTCCTGGCGGCGGTGGTCTTCGCCTTCGCCCACCTCCCCATGAGCCCGGTGCAGATCCTGTGGGTGAACATGGTCACTGCGGTGACCCTGGCCCTGGCCCTGGCCTTCGAGCCGGGCGAGGCGGGGATCATGTCGCGCCCCCCCCGGGCGCCAGACGAGCCCATCCTCTCCCGGCACCTCCTGCAGCGGATCGCCTACGTCTCCGTCCTGGTGGCCGGGGCGTGCATCGCCCTCTTCCACTGGGAGCTGGCCCGGGGGATGGATGAGGCCTACGCCCGGACCGCGGTGGTGAACGCCCTGGTGGCCGCGGAGCTCTGGTACCTGTTCAATTGCCGGTTCCTCTGGCGCCCCTCCATCGGGTGGTCGGCCCTGGTGGGGAACCGGGCGGTCCTGGTGGCTGCCGGTCTCCTCTTCCTCTTCCAGGGGGCCTTCACCTACCTCCCCTTCTTCCACCTGGCCTTCGGCACGGCGCCGCTGGAGCTCGTCTCCTGGGGGCCGGTGCTGGCGGTGGGCTTCCTCCTCTACCTGGTGGTGGAGGGGGAGAAGGCCATGGGGCGGCGCCGCCGGGCCCGGGAGGCCGCGGCCCGGGAGGGGTGAGGGGGAGGGGGGGGCGCCGGGTGTCCGGGCCCGCCGGGGGGGCGGGGCCGCCCGGGACCGTGGGCCCGGCTCCCCGGACGGGACGGATCGCCCCCTTGGCGCCCCACTCCGGCGGGGCGAACTTCCTCCCCTGTCCACCCAGCCTGAGTCACCCCCGGCCCGGGTGCGGTGGGCCCCGTCGGAAGCGTGGGGGGCCCGGTCCGCACCCGTGGTGGGGTCAACGCGTCGAGGACCATGACCGGAAGCGATTCCCCGGAGCGGGAGCCCGTTCTCTCCCCCGCCCTCGCCTCCCTGGCCGAGGGCTTCCGGAACGGGCACCGGGTCTCCCTGGCCCGGACCATCTCCGTGGTGGAAAACGAGCGGCCCGGGTTCCAGCTCCTCCTGCACCACCTCCTCTCCGGCGGATCGCCCGGGGGTGCCCGCCTGGGCCTCACGGGGCCTCCGGGAGCGGGGAAGTCCTCCCTGGTGACGGCCCTGGCCCGGAGCTACCTGAAGCGGGGGGAGGAGGTGGGGGTGGTGGCGGTGGATCCCTCCTCCCCCTACTCCGGCGGGGCCCTTCTGGGGGACCGGATCCGGATGAACGAGCTGGCCACCGATCCCGGGATCTTCATCCGATCCATGGCGTCCCGGGGATCGCTGGGGGGCCTCGCCACCACCACCAAGGAGGTGCTGGACGTCCTGGACGCCTTCGGCTTCCCCCGGATCCTGGTGGAGACGGTGGGCGTGGGGCAGACGGAGCTGGAGATCACCGGGGCGGCCGACACCGTGGTGGTGGTCCTGGTCCCCGAGTCCGGGGACGGGATCCAGGCCATGAAGGCGGGCCTCATGGAGATCGCCGACGTCTTCGTGGTGAACAAGGCGGATCGGCCCGGGGCGGACCGCCTGGTGAAGGAGATCCGCTCAGCGGTCCACCTCCGGGCCGGGGGGCTCCGGGGGGATGCCGGCCATCACGGCCCCGCCGGCCACCATGGCCCGGCCGGCCATCACGGTCCGGCCGGTCACCACGGCCCGGCCGGTCACCACGGCCCTGCCGCCTCCAGGTCGGGAGGGAAGGTGGCACAGGGAGCCGGGGAGGAGCCGGAGAGCACCGCTACCGCCGCCGCGGCCACAGTGGGAGGGGCCCAACCCTGGACCCCTCCCGTCCTCCTCACCATGGCCCATGCCGGAGAGGGAGTGGACGAGGTGGTGGAGGCGGTGGAGGAGCACCGGCGCTGGCTGGTGGCCTCCGGGGAATTGGAGCGCCGCAGGCGGGAGCGCACCGCCACCCGGATCCGGGACATCCTGGACCGGGAGCTCAAGCGGCGGATCCGGCGGCATCTTGCCGAAGCCTCGACCCTCGACTCCGCCCTGGGCGCCATCGCCCGGGGGGAGGCCACCCCCTATTCCGCCGCGGGATCGGTCCTGGAGCGGATGGGGCTCGAGCGAACCACGGAGCTGCTTTGATGACCGTTCTCCCTCCCCAGATCTCCCGATCCCGCTTCCCGGTCCCGCGTCCATCCCCACCCCGCCCTCCGCGGTGGCCAGGGGGAGGCATCGGCCGCGGAACCGCGGCGGGCCTCCTGGCCGGGGCGTTGGCCTTCGCCGCCCTCCCCCTGGCCGCCCAGCAGGCGCCGCCGGTGCCCCTGGACACCCTCCAGGTGCTGGGCTCCCGGGCGAGCCCGGACCTCCCCCTCCGCACCCGCTCCGTGCAGGTCCTCTCCCGGGCGGAGCTCCAGGGCCTCCCCGCACGGACCGTGGCCGATGCCCTCCGGTGGGGGCTGGGGGTGGAGCTGGGGGAGCGGTCGCCGGCCCAGGCCGATCTCTCCGTCCGGGGGGCCGGGTTCGAGCAGGTCCTGGTCCTGGTGGACGGGAAGCGGGTGAGCGACCCCCAGACCGGCCACTTCGATCTGAACCTGGCCATCCCCCTGGATCGGGTGGAGCGGATCGAGATCCTCCGGGGCCCCGCTTCCGTCCTCTACGGGGGTGACGCCGTGGGGGGGGTGGTGAACGTGGTCACCCGGGACGATCCGTCCTGGAGCTTCCGGGGGGAATGGGGGTCCTTCGGCACCCGGACCCTGGCGGGGCAGGGGGGGGTCCCCCTGGGTCCCCGGGGCTCCCTGCAGCTCTCCGGGGAGATGGGGAACTCGGACGGCCACCGGGAGGGGACCGACTGGGAGCAGCTCCTGGGCACGGCCGTCCTCCGGCTCCCCCTCCTTGGGGGGAGCGCCACCGGCGAGCTCTCCCGGGGGGAGCGGGACTTCGGGGCCGACGGCTTCTACGCCCCGTTCCCCTCCTTCGAGTCCACCCGGGCCACCACCGCATCGGCGGGGTGGCGTCCCCTGGCTCCCGGCCGGCTGGAGCTTGAGCCCCGCATCACCTGGCGGGAGCACACCGACGATTTCATCCTCATCCGGGAGGACCCGGCCTTCTATCGGAACCAGCACGTCTCGACCCAGCTCGGCGGCGAGGTGGTGGGACGGCTCCGCCTGGCTCCCGGCGTCTCCGTGGCGGTGGGGGGGGAGGGGGGACGGGACCGCCTGGAGAGCGGCACCCTGGGGGACCGGGAGGAGGAGCGCTGGGCCCTCTTCGGGGAGGGAGCGTGGGCCACCGGGGGCGGGGTGGACGTCTCCGGGGGGATCCGGCTGGACCGCCACGACCGCTGGGGCGACTTCGTCTCCCCCTCGGTGGCGGTGGCGATTCCGGTGGAAGAAGACGTGCGCCTCCGGGCCTCCTGGGGGCGGGCCTTCCGGGGTCCCTCCTGGACGGAGCGCCACTACACCGACCCGGCCCACCGGGCGTCGCCGGAGCTCCTCCCCGAGGAATCCGATGCCTGGGAGATGGGGCTCACCTGGGAGGACGGGGGGGACTTCCGCCTGGATGTGGCGGGCTTCCGCCGCACCTCCACGAACCTCATCGACTGGGTGCGCCCGGCGGGGTCGGAAGCCCTGTGGGAGACCCGGAACGTGACCCGGGCCCGCTTCAAGGGGCTGGAGGCGGAGGCCCGGTGGGAGATGGGAGACGGGCGCTCCTTCTTCACCGGGGGAACCTGGCTCTCCGTGGCCGCCCAGGTGGAGGAGGGGGTGGAGTCCAAGTATGCCCTCCGGCCCCTCCGGGACCAGTGGATCGTGGGGTACAGCCATCGCCTTCCCGACGACGCGGTCCTGACCCTCCGCGCCGTCCAGGGTCGCCGCACCGGGGAGGAGAGCTGGGTGGAGGTGGACCTCCGCCTGGAGGTGCCCCTCCTGGGAGGGCACCTGAACGTGGATGCCCGCAACCTCACCGACGCGGACCGCCCGGATCTCACCGGGAACCCGGTGGCGGGGCGGGCCATCTACGTGGGATACCGCCTGGGGTCGCGTTGACCCCTCCTCCGCCCCCGAGCATCTTGGAAGAGACCATCGTCCCCCCCAGGAGAGTCCGAATGTCCACCATCGAGAAGGACCTGCCCCTCGACGCCGAAGCCCTCAAGCGGGAACTCCGCCGGAAGGAGGAGGAGCTCCAGGCGCTCCGGCAGGAGGTGGCCCGCTGGGAGGAGGCCTACGAGGGAGCCGGCAAGCGGGATTCCTCCTTCACCTCCGTCTCCGGACGGGAGGTGAAGCCCCTCTACACCCCCCTGGACCGGGTGGGCAGCGCCCCGTACGACGAGGCCCTGAACCTTCCCGGAGAGTTTCCGTATACCCGGGGGCCCTACGGGACCATGTACCGCACCCGCCTCTGGACCATGCGCCAGTTCGCGGGCTTCGCCACCGCCGAGGAGACGAACGAGCGGTATCACTACCTCCTGAAGCACGGGCAGACCGGTCTCTCGGTGGCCTTCGACTTCCCCACCCTCATGGGGTACGACTCGGACCACCCTCGATCCCTGGGGGAGGTGGGGGTCTGCGGGGTGGCCATCTCGTCGCTGGCGGACATGGAGACCCTCTTCGACGGGATCCCCCTGGACCAGGTCTCGGTCTCCATGACCATCAACGGGCCGGCCATCATCCTCTTCTGCTTCTACGTGGCGGCGGCGGAGAAGCAGGGGGTTCCGGCCCACAAGCTCCGGGGGACGGTCCAGAACGACATCCTGAAGGAGTACCAGGCCCAGCACGCCTGGGTCTTCC
>JBJHCB010000009.1:0-20770 GCA_050485805.1 Gemmatimonadota bacterium
CTTCCTGGACCGGGTCATGCTGGCCATGGACCGGACCGACGAGCTGGGTGGGGACGCCCGCTGCACCTGCGAGACGCCCCCCTTCCCGGAGGGGGCCCAGTGCAACGGGAAGACCGCCCACGTGGCCTACCTCCTGGCGGCGGACCCCGGGGACCCGGTGGGGACCTTCAGCATCGGCCACCCCGAGGACCTGCGGGCCCCCTACAACGCCGGGGACTACTTCCTCTACCTCGGGGTGTGGCCCGGGAACACCCTTCCCACCGAGGACGCGAACCCGGTCCGGACCCTCCGCATGCGCTACGACACGTGGAAGTCCCTGGGGGATCAGAGGGTCTCCCCTTGAGGAGGGTCCATGGACCCCGCCGGGGGAAGCCCTGATGGCGGGGGCTGAGGAGCGGGCCGGGGGGGGGACGCCCCTCTCCGGCCCCGTCGTCAGAGTCCCACCAC
This sequence comes from Gemmatimonadota bacterium, assembly GCA_050485805.1. Lineage (GTDB taxonomy): Bacteria > Gemmatimonadota > Gemmatimonadetes > Longimicrobiales > Gaopeijiaceae > T3Sed10-66. Next base: position 448 of record JBJHCB010000009.1, read on the forward strand.
CGCCCTGAGCCGGAGGGCGCACCCCCGGGAGAGGAGGTCCTCCACCTCTTGCGGGCAGGTCACCGCCAGGACGAACCATTCGCCCAGTTCGTTGTCCCCCACCGGCACCTCCTGCCCCAGGAGATCGGAGGCGGCTCCCCCTTCCCGAAGGGCCTCTTCCAGGAGGGACTCCAGCCGATCCGCCACCTCCCCTACCCGAACGCCTCCCACGTGGTAGGGGGCGACCACGCGCAGGGCCTCCACCAACCCGGCCACATGGGCCCCGGTGGGGGGCGGGAGAAGCCGGAGATCCTCCTCCCGCTCCTCGCCCATGGGAAGCTCGAAATCCACCACGTACCAGGTGCATCCGCTCCCCACCATCCGGAAGGGGAGGCCATGGAGAATGGTCACCTCCTCCACCAGGACCCAGGCGGGCTCACCGCCCCGCTCCCCCCGGGCCCACCCCACCCTCACCGGAAAGGGGTGACCCGGGCCGAGGGTCGGTGCCGGATCGGTGACACAGAACTCGGGCCCCGGGTGGGGTGGCCGGGGAGGAGTCTCCTGGCCCCCCGCCTGGGCGGGAAGGTGGAAGGAGACGAGGAGACCGGCGACGCCGAGCGCCCACCCATGGGGAATGCCAGGGATTTCCATCCGCCTCCTCTCCAGTAGGGGCGACCGCGCCTGTGCCCGACCCAGGGACCTCCCCTATAGGACCCCCCTCCGGGGGGAGCGGATCCCCCCGGGGAACCCGACGCGCTACCCCCGGTACCGGTCTGCCCCCTCTGCCCCGCTTCCGCGGGTCACCCTCGGGCCTCCCGCGCCCCTTCCCTCCGTCGAAGGAGGCAGCCATGCTTCGTCCCCTCCGCTTCCACCCTCTCCCGGCGTTCTTCGTCCCTGCCCTCGTGGCCGCCACGGCTTTCGCGTCCGGGTGCGACCCCGGCGAGGCGCCTCCCCCGGGGGCCGTCGGCGACGGCTCCCCGGACCCGTCCGAGGAGATGGTTCCGGTGGATCCCTCCCCCACCGCCGCGGTCCGGACCGCGGCGCCCCTCTCGGCGGGACCTGCCGCGCTCCTTGCCGAGGTCACCGGGTGGCGGGGTGAGCTCCCCTGCGCCGATTGCGCCGGGATCCTGACCACCCTCGTCTTGGATCCGGACGGGAGCTACGCCCTGGATGAAGCCTACCTGGGTCTCTCCGCCGAACGGATCGCCGACGGGGACACCCTCATGGGCACCCGGGGCCGGTGGACCGCGTCGCTGGACGGAGGTCGCATCCGCCTCACCGGAGAGGACCAGGGCCCCCGGTACCTCCGCCTCACGGGGGAGGGGACGCTTCGCCAGCTGGACCGGGAAGGGGGAGAGATCGAATCGGAGCACAACCATGAGCTGAGCCGTCTCCCGGATATTCCCGACCTCCTGGGGCGTCTCCGGTTCCTGGGTGCCTTCCGGTACATGGCCGATGCGGCCCTGGTGGTGCCCTGCGCCGGTGGACTGCAGTTCCCCGTGGCCATGGAGGGGGCGTACCTGGAGTTGGAGCGGGACTATGGCGCCCAGGCGACGGCGCCCGGGGCTCCCTGGCTCGTCCATCTCCGCGGTGCGGTGGCGGAGCGCCCGGCCATGGAAGGGCCGGGAACGGAGGCCGCCTTCGTGGTGCAGTCCCACGAAGCCGCGCGCCCGGGCACGCCATGTGCCGCCCTGGCGGTCTCCGAGGCCCTGGCGGAGGGGGAGTGGGAGGTGACGGCGCTGGACGGCGCGGCCCTCCCGGAGCTCCCCACCCCCGGCACCCCCCCGACCCTGGCCTGGGACGCCGACGCCCATCGGGTGCATGGGACGGGGGGATGCAACCGCTTCGCCGGTCGCGGATTTCTCCGGGGGACCGCCCTCTTTGCCCAGGAGGTGGCCGCCACCCGCCGGTTCTGCGACGGGACCATGGAGGTGGAGGACCGCTACTTCCGGATCCTGTCGGACGGGGGTCACCTCATGCGAGAGGAGGAGGAACTGGTCCTCTTCCGGGGGCCGGTGGAGGTGGCGCGCTTTCGGCGGCCCTGAGGGCTGGGCCTGGATGGGCTCCTTCCGCACCCCTGTCGCGGTACCCCACGGTTTCCGAGGGGAACCCTGGCCCTTCATGATGGTAGCGAACACCGGGCCCGGCGGCGGAGTGCCGGGTCCGCCAGACCCCCTTCCCCGGAGGTGCAGAAATGAGCAAGAGGAAACCTTCTTTCGTGGGCAGCGCAGCCGTGGGGCTTGCCGCCGCCGCAGTCCTCGTCCTGTCCGGAATGACCCTCCACCACGGGTGGGCCAACTACCATCAGGACATCGAGCTCACCTACCAGGGCGTGATCACCTCCAACGACATCGGGAACCCCCACACCTACATCGACCTCCAGGTCACCGAGCGGTCCTGGCAGGATGAGCGGGGCGCCGAGTACGACGAGGTCCAGGAGTGGAACGTGGTGCTGGCCCCCCTCACCCGGATGCGGAACCGGGGGATGGAGGACAACGCGCAGCTCGACGTGGGCACCACGGTAACGGTGGTGGGATATCCCCATCGGAGCGTGGATCGGGAGATGCGCGCTGAGCGGATCATCCTGGGGGACATGACCATCGAGCTCCGTTGAGCCAGGAGGCGCCGCTCCTTGACGCGGTGCTTCAGGGGATCGAGGGGAGCGCGCCCGCCGGGCTCCTCCGGGATTGGATCTGGCTCTATCCCGCGGTGGAAGTCGTCCACATCGGGGCCTTCATCGTCCTGGTGGGATCGGCATTCGTCATGGACGTCCGGCTCCTGGGGGGACTCCGGTCCCTCCCGGTGGTCCCGCTGATCCATCACCTGACCCGCTGGGCACGATGGAGCCTGGGCTTCGTCGTGCTCAGCGGGATCGGGCTGTTCATCGTGGACGCCACCTCCCTGGCGGCCAACCCCGCCCTGCAGCTCAAGATGGTCCTGTTCTTGGCCGCCCTGGCGAACGCCGCCCTCTTCCACCGCTTCATCTTCCGGGACGGCGGCCGGCCCGGGGAAGGCGCATGGACCGAGGGGGTGCCCCTTCCCCTCCCTGCCCGGGCGGTGGGTGTCCTCTCCCTTCTTCTCTGGTTCTCGGTGATGGCCCTGGGCCGCCTCATCGCCTACGTGTAGGCCCGCCCCTCGACGACTCCGTCGGCGAACCCTTCCCCGCGGCCCCTCCTAGCGGCCCCTCCTAGTCCGGCTGATGGGCCGGAGCCATTTCCCGCCAGTCCTCCGAGGGGAAAAGGTCTCGAGGGTCCACGTCCGGGGCGTCCACCATCAGATACTCTCCCCGGGAGTTGGCGAAATAGCGCCTCCCGAGCCCCTCCAGGGTGACCTCACCCCCGGTGTGGGGGTCCGTCCTCCGGGTCACCCCCGCCAAGGCGTCCGCCACGGACCGGTTCCCTCTCCAGTCCGCCTCCATCCGGCTCTGCCACCCGGACATCTGGATCTCCCCCACTTCCCGGACGGACTCCGCCAGGATCCGGGACCGGGCCGCAGCCCCCTCCACCTGGATCCGGGTGAGGTTCTCATCCACCTGCCGGATGGCCCGCTGCCACGCCGGATTGTAGCGGAGGGTGGCCAGGATCGTGGACGCCAGGGTGACCACCCGCTCCGGCTCTCCGGCAGGCGCGCGGATCACGAGGGGCGTGGAGGTCCTAACCATCCGGAGGGGCGGGATCCAGGGACCCGGGGACGGGAGATCGGTGATGATGTAGAAGGCCACAAGGAGCTCCTCGTGCCGCCCCTCCGGCGTCCGGGTCACCACGGCGGTGCCGGAGGCCGTGCTTCGTCCCCCCAGGATGGCATCCTGGCCGGACTGCTCCTCCGCCAGGCGTCGGAGTTCAGGCGGAAGGTCGGTGATCTCCTCCACCTCCACGATGCGGTTCCCCGGACGGAGGATGGGGACCAGGACCTGTTCGGCGAACTGCCGGTGGGACTCCACCGCCCCCAGATGGCAGAAGCCGGTGGGCTGGAGTCCCCGGTCCTGGAAGGTATCGGGCCAGGTGGACACGAGGATGGCGGGATAGGCCCCGATGGCCATGCTCCCGTCGCCGCTGGTCATGGCCCAGCTCACGCCCGCGTGATCCCCTGAACAGAACCCCCCCTCTCCCACCCATCTCACCAGGGACTCGAAGCCCCATCCCTCTGGAACCAGGACGGACAGGGCCTCCACGGGTTCAGCGAATCCCGTGCGGTCCACAACGGTCCGGGGCCGCAACCGGGTGACGCCCGCGTGGCTCGTACCCCCCGCCGCCCGGGCTGCCGGGGCGGACCCCATGCGCGAGGAAACCCCGGCCGGGGGCTCCTGCTCCGCCCCCCCGTCCGAGCCCGCAACCCCCGCGTCGCCCCCCGCCTCCGGTGTCACCCGGGGAGGGGAGTCGAGGAGGGCATACACTCCCACGATGGCCCCGATGGACAGGACGAGGATCCAGTCCCGCCGGTTCAGCTTCCCCATGCTTCCCGCTCTCCCTGTTCCCTGGTTTCTGGAAGGCCCTGAAGGGACCTGCCGGTTCCCGGCAGGTGGCGCCGGACCCCTCTTTCCTGAAACGCGGACTGCCTCCCATGGGGGCCATTCCGGCTCCTCACTCCCCATGAACACGCGATCCGGCGTGGAAAGGGATCATTGACGTACCGGCCCCCGCGGCAGGCCGAACCCCGCGAGGCACCTCGCGGGGCCCCCTTCATCCCCGGTACCGCTGCCCTCCCGGTCTCCTTGCGTGGCTGTGAGGGGGCCACCTACGGTGGGGTACCGATGGGGGCGCATGGGACGGTGGGCCGCCGTCGGGGAGCAGGGGAAGCCGACGGAGGCCGGTGGGGCGCGGCGCCACGAAGCCCCCAACCGGCTCCTCGCCGGAGGTTCCCCATCCGGGTTCCGGCCAAGGGGGAGAGCTTGACTGTGCAGACGAGGCATCCGGCGGCTCGCGGAACCGAAGCCCTCCATGTCCCCCCCACCCTCGCCCCCTCCCTCCGCGCGATCCTCCTTCCGGCCCTGGTCCTGGCGGGCTGCGCCGGCGATCCGGCACCGCCCCTGGATACCGAGATCCTCCGGGGCGACTCGGCCGGGGTGGAGATCGTCACCCTCCGGTTGGCGGAGGAGGGGATCCCCCGATTCGGGCCCGCGCCTGGACCCGACCTGGAGATCGGGGTGGCCTCCGGTGAAGACCCCTACCTCATGGATCGGGTGATGGGAGCCGTACGCCTCTCCCGCGGAGGAATGGCGGTGCTGGACGCCGGGTGGCGTGAGCTCCGCCGGTATGACGGAGAGGGTCGGTTCCTCGGACGCAGCGGAGGGGCTGGGGACGGGCCGGGGGAGTTCCGCTCCCCGGGGCGCCTCTTCCTCCTTCCCGGGGACTCGCTGGTGGTCTTCGACCGGGGGCATCAGCGGATGAGCGTCTTCACGGACGACGGAGCCTTTGTCCGCTCCCATCCCGTGGCCCCCCGGGAGGTCTTCGGGATCTGGGAGGCGGAGGGAGTGACCGGAGAAGGCAACCTCCTCATCACCACCTTCGTGGGAGAGGACCCCAGCCTGCCAGGCCCCTACTTCGCCCCGGAAGTGGTGGGGCTGTTCCGGGGAACCAGCGGGACCTGGATCCCCGTGGACTCGGTAGGAGGGACCGAGTCCGCCCTGGTGGAGCGGGCCGGCGGCCTCACCTCTGCGATCCGCCCCTTCGGCCGGAAGAGCGACTTCGCCTCGTCGGGCCGGCACATCTTCGTCCTGGACGGCCGGGAGAGCCGATCCATCCGGGTCTACTCATCGGACGGCCGGCTCACCCGGATCCTGCGGGTGGAGCTCCCGCGGATCGCTGTGGACCCGGCACGGACCGAGGCGTGGATCGAGAGCTTCTTCGAGTTGAACGCCGACGCCCTGGCCGACGAGCGGATCGCGGAGCACTGGCGGTACGGCTTCGCCAGGGTCGCTCCACCCCCGGAGATCCCCGTCTTTCGCTCCCTCACGGTGGATCGCGAGGGGAACGTCTGCGCCGAACGCCACGGACCGGCGGAGACCACGCCTCCCACGTACCTCTGCTTCTCGCCGGAAGGGGAACCCCTCCGACGGGTGGTCTTCCCCCCCGGGCTCCATCGCTCCGGTTTCCCCCGACAGGACCCCGGGGTGGAGATCGGGGCGGGGCACATCCTCGGGACCTGGCGGGACGAGATGGGTGTGAGCCGGGTGCGCCTGTACTCGCTGGAGGAGGCGGAGCCTGTGCGGTGAACCTCGACGACCGGCCTCCTCACTCCCTGGGCGGCTCCCGGGGACGCCCTGGAGGCCCCGGAGGCCGCACCGGGGAAGCGCAGCAGAACCTCCACGGCGGGGAGTGAGCTCGTGCTCGGGGGTCCGAGGGTCGTCATCGGACACCTCGGGGCATCTCCGCCCTCGCCCCCGCCGTGAAGCGTGCCATCTCCGCCGGCGCTGAGTCCAGGTTCGCCCGGGCGAAGCCGGTGAGCCTCCAGCGCCCCACCGGGGCCCCCACTTCCCCGTGGAGGCGGTGGAGCGTCCGATCGGACAACCCGCGGTAGTCGGACCCAAGGGCGGCGATGCCGCGGAGCTCCACCCCGCCCCGGACTCCCGATCCCCGGGTGCGGATCCCCGCCTCGTATTCGGCCACCAACTCCCGGTGGGAGGACTCGCCGGAGATGAGCCAGAGGGCGATCCCTCCCCGGCCGTAGAACTCGGCGGATCCCCCCACGGGTGCGGCACGGAGCGCTCCCGCGGAAAGCGCCGTCAGGTCATGGGCCCACCGGTCCACTCGGGTCGGGTCGGCCAACACGCCCAGGAACAGGGGATCCATGCTTCCGCCGGAGGACCATGCGAGGGGCAGGCGAAGGGTCGCGTCCAGGGCGGTCACCCCGGAATCCCGTTCCCCCGCGAGGATCCGCCGGAGGAAGACGCCCGGGTTGCCCACGCCCCTCACGTCGCTCCGCGCCCGGTAGTCCGGCAGAGAGTGAACCTGGGATCCCCACGCCAGGGGCAGCTCCGCCGCAACCATGGCCCGGCTCCCGATGCTCCCGGAAAGGAAGAGGATGGCGCCGCCCGAGTTCCAGCCCACCCGCACCCCCTCTCCGGTCTGGATGAAGGGGCGGAATACCTCAACCGCGAGGCGCGGGGCGGCGTCGGCTTGGGCCAGGGCAGAATGGACCTGTGCATCCAGGGATGGCGGACCGACCAGCAGCGTCGCCGCCAGAACGACCGCGGGGGAGAATCCGGCGGGTGGGAGCCCGTGGACGGAGCGGTTCATGGCTTCTCTCCTGGCGGGGGGGCTCGGCGGCCCCGGCGACACCCTCGACCGGTGGGGAGTCCCCCGGGCTCGGTGCCTAGCCCAACGATGCCCTCGAGTGCCCCCCTCCGTCCTCCGGGGGATGACGTAGGGGAACGCCCGATTCGCCGTAGTCCTTCCGCCAGGGGGCACCGGGGCGCAGGGGGCTCCGGACGCCACGTCTCCTCAGGTTGCGTTGCCTCCCTGAACCACCTCCCGTAGCTTCTGCGCGCTCCGCGGCCCCCGGCAGATCCCGGGAATCGCTTCCCGTCCGCACCCCCCGCCCGCCGGCGATGCCCCCTTCCCTCGAATTCCTTCTCTGGATCCAGGAGGTCGGGGGCACGGGAGGCCTCCGGGAAACCCTGAGCGCGAGCCCCCTCCTGGCGCTGGGGCTCCTGTTCGGGGCCGGGGTCCTCACCAGCCTCAATCCGTGCATCTATCCCATGATTCCCATCACCGTCTCGGTGATCTCGGGGAGCAGCGGGGGGGATGCGGCCAGGGCTCGCGTGGTGGGCCTCACCGTCACCTATGTCCTGGGGATGGCGGGGCTCTATGCCTTTCTGGGGCTGCTGGCGGGCCTCACCGGGACCTTGTTCGGGACAGTGAGCGCGAACCCCTGGGTCATGGTGGCGGTGGGGAACCTCCTCCTTCTCTTCGCCCTGGCCATGCTGGGGGTCCTACCGGTTCCCGTCCCCCGGCGGCTCCTGGCCTGGTCCGCAGGCCAGGGGGGAGGGTCGTACGGAGCCGTGTTCCTCATGGGGGCCGGGGCCGGGGTGGTCATGGCCCCGTGCGGGGCCCCGGCCTTCGCCGCGGTCCTCACCTGGGTGGCCGCAACCAATGCGGGCGCGCTGGGGTTCCTGTACCTGTTCGTCTTCTCGCTGGGGATGATGACGCTGATCCTGGCAGCCGGGCTCTCCTCCGGGTTCCTGTCCCGACTCCCGAGGTCGGGCCCGTGGATGGTCCGGGTGAAGCAGTTTTCCGCACTGGTGCTCTTCGTCATGGCCCAGTACTACTTCGTCTCCGCCGGCTACGCCATGTGACCGAGGCTCCCATGCAGATCCTTCGCCCTTCCCTTCCCTTCCCACGCAAGGGTCTGGTCCTCGGATTGGGCCTCCTGCTCCTTTCGCCCACGCTTGTCCTGGGGCAGGACGTGGGAATCCCGGTGGGGTCCCAGGGACCCGATGCGGAGGTCCAGGATCTCCAGGGGGCGCCCATGCGCCTGCTGGACGTGGTCGAGCCCGGAAAGCCCGCCCTCCTCGAGTTCTGGGCGGTATGGTGCGGGGAATGCGACATCCTGCAACCCCAGCTGGACCGGATCCACGCCCGGTACGGCGACCGGTTGAGCATGGTGGCCATCGCCGTGGGGGTCTCCCAGTCCCTGCGCCGGGTGAACCAGCACCTCCAGGCCCACGACCCGGGCTACCCCTTCGTCTGGGATGCCCGTGGGGCCGCGGTTCGGGCGTACCAGGCCCCTACCACCTCCATGGTGGTCCTCCTGGATGCCCAGGGACGTGTGGTGTACACCGGAGTAGGGGGAGACCAGGACCTCGAGGCGGCCCTGGCCGGCATCCTGGGACCGGATTGATCCGCCCCCCCTGTCCGTCCCCCAATCCGTCCCCCTGAACGCGAAAGCCCCGCCTCCCGCCGGAATCCCGGGGGAAGCGGGGCGCTCCCGCATTTCATCGCGTGTGCCGGCTCAGGGCCCGAGGGTCCAACCCTCTAGCTCAAGCGGACCGCCACGGCCACCACTCCGGTGACCGCAGCCGCGCCCGTCGCCACCCCGAGGAGCCGCGCCAGCGTCAGAATGGGGAGGTTGTCCAGGGCCCGGATCATCGGTTCCGAACCTCGATGACCTCGGCGATGGGCTCCTCGGTGGTCTCATCGGCGCGGGCATGCACCACCACCTCGGTGCCCACGGTCAGCGCCGCCAGGCGCTCAGCCTCGGTCTGGATCTCCTGACCCGTAGCATCGGTCACCCGGGTAGCGAGGTCCATCTGGAAGGTCTTGGACTCTCCCTCCTCGGTACGGACCGTCACCTCGTCGCCGTTCACCTCGGCGATGCGCCCGGCGACCGGGTCGTCGTGGGATCCACGGATCTCCTGCTCGGCTCCGGCAGGCTGGATCTCCTCATCCATCCGCTCACCGGGCTGGAGCCCGATGCTCTGCCAGAGTGCGTCGGAGTCCTGCTGGCTCCGGACCTCGATGGCCACGGCGACCCGCTCCTCCGGATCCTCACCGGCGCGGAAGTGGATCACCACCTGGTCCCCGGGAGCCAGGTCCGTGACCTCTTCCCGGACCTCCGCTTCGGGGATCATGGGGTCGGCTTCCCGGACCTCGGTGGCGGCGTCGACGTGGAAGGTGACGGTCTCCCCCTCCTCGGTCCGGATGGACAGTTCTTCCTCGTTCACCTGGGTGACCTGACCCTCGACGACCTGCTCCACGAGGATCTGCGGCTGTCCGGGCTCCTGGAGCCCGTGGAGTTCCGTCGCGTGGACGGATCCGAGAACCGCCACCATCCCGAGGGTGGCGAGGGTGGTTGGAATCGTGCGCATCTGAAGCCCTCCTGATTGAAGAATTCCTCCCGGTCTCGAAGTCGAGGCGAAGGTCCGCCTCGAAGGCGACGACACTTCTCTCATCCGGGGGATCTTCAGGAAGGGCAAGGGCCGTACCGCTCCCCTGTTATCCCGCCAACCCATTGTCGCTGTACGCGTTGGGCCAATCAGCGAGGAAGGGAAACGGATGCACTCCGCGCAGCCTTCGCAGACCCGGTGGCAAGGGCTTTCGCAGGTGGAGGGGCACCCGCCCCCCCTTCCCCCACGCTACCAGATGTTGCCGGCTCCCGGAGTGTATCTGGCGCTCACCACCGCGGAGGCGAGGAGGGTGTCGCACTTCACCACGCCGGAGAAACGGACCATGGGGGCGTCCACTTCCACCATTCCGGCGTCCACTTCCACGATGGGGGTCTGGACAACGACCCGCCCCGGTGAGGAGAGGCGAACGGTCCCCGACTCCACCCGGATCTCGCACCCCTGGGGATTCCGGATCACCACCGATCCTCCGGCGGTATCGTCCAGCACCACGGAAGAGCCATCGGGAGTCTCCACCGAGATCCGGGAGATCCCGTCCCCGGGATCCCCATGGTCCAGTACGATCCGACTCCCCTGCCGGGTAGTGAGGCTCCAGGGCTGGCCCTTCCCGCCCTTCCGGGGCTCCTCGGGTGAGGGATCGGGCCCGTTCCAGAGCCCCCCCGGGACGTAGGGACGCCGCACATCCCCTCCCTTCCCTCGAACGCCACCAGCACCTCGTCGTCCGCCTCCGGAAGGAGCCAGGCACCGGCTCCCGGCCCCCCCACCGGGCCTACGTACCGCGCCCAGAGCTCCACCGAGTCCTCGGTGGAGAGCCATGGGAGGGCGACCCGGAGTTCGCCCCGCTCGGGGGATTCAGGGCCTCCATGATCCACCACCACGGCGGGATAGACTCCGGGAAAGACCCTTCCCCCCGCGTTCCCATCCAGGAATGACGGGGGTCCATCCCCCCTCCACCCCCGCGTGCGGACCTTCTCCTCCTGGGAACCGGGGGCCTCCGGGGAGTCGGACGGCGGCGAGGCGGGAACCCCCTCACCCCCCTCCGTCGGAATCGTGATCCCGTCAATCTCCAGCGGACCGGTCCCATCGTTCATGGCCCTCTCCCGTCGTCAGGGGACCCGCCGGAAGGCCCGGAATTCGGTCCGGAACCCCTGTGAGTCCCAGTGGTGTCGGCAGGCGACCACGCGGTAGCGGCCCTGGAACGTGGATCCCAGCTCCGTGAGGTCGAGAGGCCGCCCCGGGCGGATCCAGGGTGGACCCGGGCCCACCGTGCCCCGAAGCTCCACGAAACCCCGCCCAATGGATCGGGCCCAGGCCCCTGCCCAGTCCCGGGCCTCATCGGGAGTGGCCGGCCCCAGCGTCACCGAGGGCTCCATGGGTGCGGCACCCCAGCCCCAGCTCCGCTCCAGCTCCTCCGGGCCGTGCCCGAGCGGGGAGGGCGGGCTCCCCACCGACCCAGGGGCCGGGCGCTCCACGATGGCCTGCTTCGCCGATGGATCCCAGCCCCGCACCTCCACCCCTCTGCGTTGGCCCGCGAGGTCGACCCGGACCCGGTATTCCAGGAGATCCCGGTCCGCATCCAGCGTGAGCAGTGCCGATTCCTCCGAATCCACGGGATGGAACTGGAGGCTCGTGCCATCCACCCGGAACGCACTGTCGGTGAGGAGGGCCAACCTACGAAGCAGCGCCAGGTCGGTCTCAGCGGCCTGGACGATCATGTCCGGAAAGGGGAGGGAGGGATCCACCTCTGCCCGCAACCCATGGCTCGCCGCCACCTGTTGGATCACGGCCAGCCCGGCGCCTCGCGGAACACCCGGGAGCGACGACTCATGGCCAGGGATTGGAGGGCGTCGGCGGCCTCCACCTCGAGCCGGGATGCCCCCCCCGATCCCGGACCCGGCCAAACCCCAGGATCCGGCCCAGGAAGAGCCGCTCCGGGCCTGCGCCCGACCCGGGCGCCTCCATGGAGACCGCCACCGCATCCCCGAACCCGGGAGGAGTCTGGGGATCCTGACCGCCGGAACCGGACGGGGCCAGCATCAGGACACACCGACTGGGGGTGTTCGGCGCCTCTTCCAGCTGGAAGCCGAGGAGCTCCGCGGGGAAGGGTTCCCCCCTCACCTCCAGGGTCGGCCGCGGGTAGACCATCATCGGCTCCCCCATGTCCCCTCCGCTGTGAACTGAACCCACGGCGCCCGTGGGGCCTTCGCCAGGTCAGGTCGGCGGAGGGGCCACGCGGCCCGGTCGCCTCTTCTCCCTCGGTCAGTCCCTCTGGCTCAACCGCTCCACCGTGGCCTGCAGGTCATCGTAGGCGGTGGGGTCGATCTCCATGAAGCGGGGGAGGAGCTCGGCCACCCGTCCCTCGGGGTCCATCACCACCAGGGTCCGCCCCAGCCGACCGCTCTCCGATGGCGTCCCCCCGAAAGCCCGGTAGAGGGCCCCCTCGGGATCGCTTCCGAAGAGGAAGGGGAACCCCTCGTCCCGGGCCCAGGATTCCAGATCCTGCGGGGAGTCGTTGGAGACGGCGATGAGGACCACGTCCTTCCCTCCGCCGAACACCCGGGCGTACTCGTCGCGATAGGTCTGCATCTGGATGGTGCACCCCCGGGTCCGGGCCGCAGGGAAGAACGCCACCACCACCGTCTTCCCGCGGAAGTCGGAGAGCTGGACGGGGTTTGCAAGGGGGCCCCACCGGGTGGCCCCCTGGAACGAGACCTCGGGCGCGGCGGATCCCTGGGCCAGGTACGCGTCATCGGCCTGGGCCGACAGGCCGGCGGGTGCGGCCAGAAGGGCAACCCCCATGAGGGCAGCGGCCAGGAGGGAGATGCGGTGCATGGCGAAGATCCGGTTGGAGGTCTCGGGAGGAAGGAGGCCGCGTGATGGCCTCTCTGAAGGCATCCTGGAAGCGATGGGAGGGTGGGGTCCCCTCCGGATCGCTGCCGGGAACGCCCCGGAGACGCCCCGGACACGCCCCGGGAACCCATACTACGCCGGCCCTGAGCCCCGGGAAAGGTGCCGCATCACCCCCCCGCGGCCCGCCAGGGAGCGGACGTCACCCCCCCAGGGCCGCGCGAGCCTCCTCCATCCACTGCCGGGCCCGCACCGTGAGCTCCTGGTCCTCCCCCCGCTCCTCGCGGAGTACCAGGTGCGCCTCCTCCAGGATGGGGAGGGCCGCCGCCGGAGCGCCGGTCCGGAGCAGGCAGTATCCCTCGACACTGGCACCCGAGGCCAGCGCCCAGTGGCCGGCCGGGAGGGTGGCGCGGCGGGCCTCCAGGGAGCCCCGGGCCAGGACGAGTCCCTCCGGTGCGTCCATCCCCCCCTTCTTGCAGAGGACCAGCCCCAGGACGTTCAGGACATAGGCCGTGGCGGGATGATCCCCGGGAAGGCTGGCCGAGGCGGCCAGGTAGAGGGGGCGGAGGGTGAGTTCGGCTTCGTCCAGGCGGTCCAGCGACTCGTAGAGGGAGCCCAGGGAGGTGAGGGAGAAGATGGTGGAGGGGTGCTCCGCGCCCAGCGATCCCAGGAGAAGCTCACGGGCCTCGAGGTAGGCGGTCTCCGACGCCCGTGCATCTCCCAGGTCCCAGAGGACATTGGCCTGGTTGGAGAGGAGCGTGCCCAGGGCCGGGGCGCTGGCCTCCACCTCCCGGGCCAGGCGGACGGCCTCCCCATACGCCTCCGCCGCCGCGTCCAACCGGGCGTCGGGCTGCATGAGGATGGCCCCGGCCAGGTTGTTGAAGACCACGGCCAGCGCCCTGGGATCCTCTCCCCCGTGGGTGAGGTGGACGCGGATGGCCCGCCGGAGGTGGGCCTCGGCCACCCCGGGGTTCCCACGGTCCAGCTCGATGGTCCCCAGCTGGTTGAGGGCCTCCGCGAATCCCCGCCATCCACCGGAGGGCGCCGCGGCCGCCAGGGCTTCGGCGTGTTCGGGGCGGATGGCGGTTCCCGATGATCCGGCCAGGGTGGGAGAGGCCCCGGGGGAGGAAGCGGCAACGAGGGCGGCGCCAGGGCCGTCGGCCCCGGAGGGAGTCGCACCCGGGTCCCCGATTCCGGGATAGAACCGACCGAGGAGGGCCTCGTAGCGCTCCACCGCCCGCTCCGCGGCCCCCACCGCCTCCTCCGCCTGCCCCGACTCGTGCAGGGCGAAGGCACGGGTCCGGAGGATCACAGGCGCCCGGGCATCCTGGGCGCTGAGCTCGGTTTCGAGCACCTCCATCGCCCCCTCGCTGAACCGGAGGGCCCGCTCCAGCTCCCCCCGGCCGGCGGAGACCTCCGCCAGCGTGGCCAGGATGAAGCCCCGGGCCGTCGGCTCGTCCCGGAGCACCTCCTCCACCTGCGCCTCGGCATACCGGAGCACGTCCGTGACGCTCTGCACCGGCTCCCCGTCCTCCCAGGGATTGCCGGACCACAGGACCGACCGGAGGAACTCCACGGCGGAGGAGGCGGTGGCGGCTTCGGCCCGGGCGACGTCACGCTGGCGGGCCGCCTCTCCCGCCTGCCAGACCGCCGCTCCCAGCCCCACCGCCAACGCCACGAACACCGCGGCGGTGGCCGAGAGTCCCAGCCAGTTCCGGGCGGCGAACCGTCGGGCCCGATAGCCCACCGTGTCGGGACGGGCCGACACGGGGAGCCCGGCCCGGAACCGCTCCAGATCCTCCACCATGGAGAGCACCGAGCCGTAGCGCCGCTCCGGTTCCTTCCTCAGGGCCTTGAGGACGATGGTGTCCAGGTCCCCCCGGAGCCGGCGCCGCCGATGGTCCGTGGGCGCCAGACGCTCCGAGGGCGGACCCGGCATGGTCTCGCAGATGAGGCGCTCCGCCTCTCGCGCCGTGGAGGTGGCGCGCACCTGGTAGGGAAGCTCCCGGGCCAGCAGGCGATAGAGGAGCACCCCCAGGGAGTAGACATCGGTGGCCGTTCCCACGGCGCCCCCCTGGAACTGCTCGGGGCTGGAATAGGCCGGGGTCATCATCCGGAGCTGGGTCGCCGCCGCCCCGGGCCCGTCCTCGGTGGCCTCCAGGAGCTTGGCCAGGCCGAAATCCAGGAGCTTGGGCTCCCCGCCGGGCGTCACCAGGATGTTGGAGGGCTTGATGTCCCGATGGATGATGAGGTTCTGGTGGGCGAAATGGACCGCCCGGGCCACCCCCTGGAACAGGTCCAGGATCTGGTCCACGCTGGGGTCCACCCGGTCGCACCACGCGTCCACGGGTTCGCCGGGGACGAACTCCATGACCAGGTAGGGAAGCCCGTCGTCGGTGGTCCCGCCGTCCAGGAGGCGGGCGATGTTGGGGTGCTCCAGTTGGGCCAGGAGCTGTCGTTCGATGGCGAAGCGGCGGATGAGGTCGGGGCTCTCGTACCCCACCCGGATCACCTTCAGCGCAGCCGTCTGCTGGAAGTCGGCCCCGATCCGCTCCGCACGGTAGACCGTGCCCATCCCCCCGTGATGGAGGGCCTCGGTGACCTCCCACGGGCCCAGGCGCCGGCCCACCAGGGTGGCATCCAGCCGTTCCGACACCGCTGCGGCCGCCTCCTGGTCCAGGGGGCGGTCCAGGAAGTCGGTCCCGGCGAAGTGGGCCCGGACCAGGATCTCCAGCTCCTCCCCGAGCGCCGGGTCCCGCCCACGGAGGTCCGCCAGAAAGCGCCCACGCTCGGCCGGGTCCGTCAGCGCGACCGCCTCGTCGAAGAGGGCCGCCACCCGGTCCAGGGGTGATGTCGGGTCGGTGGGACCCTGGTCCTCCCCCGCCGGGGGGCTCACGGGGCGTCCCCCATCACGGGATCGAGGGGAATCCCATCCTGGATCCGGGCCCGCAGCCACGCCCGGGCCAACGCCCAGTCCCGCTTCACCGTGGCGGTGCCCACTCCGAGCACGTCGGCGGTCTCCTCCACCGTGAGCCCCCCGAAATAGCGGAGCTCCACCACCCGGGCCCGACGGCCATCCACCGAGGCCAGGGCAGAGAGCGCCTCATCCAGTTGGAGGAGTTCGTCCGCACGGTCCTCAGACATGAGATGCCCGTGATGCTCCGGTTCCAGCTTCACCTCCCTGCGACGATCCCGGCGGGCGGCCAGGCGGTGGCGGGCGTGGTCCAGGAGAACGCGCCGCACCACCGTGGCGGCCAGGGCAAAGAAGTGGGCGCGGTTGCGCCAGTCCGAACTCTTCTGGTCCGCCAGCCGAAGGTAGGCCTCGTGGAGCACCTCGGTGGGACCCAGGGTCATGGCAGGACCGCTACGCCGGAGCTGGTTCTCGGAGATCTGGCGGAGCTCCCGATAGATCAGGGGGAAGAGCTGGTCGCCCACGGACTCATCCCCATCCGCCCAGGCCCGGAGGAGCACGGTGACCTGCTTGGGATCGATCTCGGGGGAGGGCGCCATGGGTCGGTGGGTGCAGATCCCCCGCGTGGGTCCAGGCGGCGCAGGCGCCACCGGTCCCACGGCAGGCGTCCGGCGAGGGTTGGGGGGTGAGGGTGGGGGGCCGGAGCCCGGCTGGAAGGTACCGCACGGAAGAAACCGCAACGTACGCGGGGCCCGCCCCCCTGGAAAGCGGAAGGGGGGGTCGGCGGTCAGGGACCCCTCGGAGGCCGCGACTGCGGGGGGCTGGGGAGGTCCACCGCTTCCCACCGGACCCTCGTCCGGGGCCTCAACCCCCAGACGAGGGTCCCGGTCAACATTCCCGGAAGTGCGAAGGCCAGGCCCAGGCCCCAGATGGCCTCGGCCCCGTACTCGGTGCCGGCGCCCATCCATGCACCCAGGGCCCCTGTGGCGAGGCCGCCCACCAGGAGATGGCGGACGAGGCGTGGGGACAGGCCTTCCTCGCGCGCCACGAGTAGCTCCCGGACCTGGACCACGGGCACCCGGCGGACGTTTCCGGTGGGATCGTGATCCAGGGAGAGGAATAGGTCCCTGGGGAGGAGGTCCTGGAGGACCCCCTCCCCTTCCCACTCCGCCGTCACGATCCGCACCCGGTCCCCCTGCGCGAGCTGAGCGAGGGCGCCGGGGGCGAAGGCCACCGCACCGGCGGAGACCGCGAGGACGGACAGGGTGACCAGACGCATGGGCATGGCCGGCTCCGGTTCGGAGGTCGCGACGGAGGCACCCCTCCCAACCCCACCGCGTCCCGACCACCAATACCGGAGCCCGGCGCACTCCGCCAGCGTTCTGTTCCCCGGGAGATGCCGGGTCTCCGGGCAGGCCCCCTACGCGGCCTTCGTCCCCAGTACCTCCTCCTCCAGGCGCCGGTAGCCCGCCTCCATTCCGTCCGTCATCCCCGAACCCAGGGCCGCATCCCGGACCTCTGCGTTCGGATAGGTGATGATCAGGGTGAGGAGGGTGCCGCCCGGGACCGGCGCGAGGGTCATCTCGTTCCGGGCCGGCGGACCCTCCATCCCGATCATCTGCTCCGTGCTCACGACACGGCTCGGGGGCTCCCACTCCAGCACCGTCCCCTCGAAGCCGAATCGGCCCGAACCGTCCTCGGCCTCCCATTCGTAGCGGAAGCTCCCCCCCACCTCCGTCGCCACCTGGCAGACGGGCATGGTCCACCCGTCCGGTCCCAGGAACCAGCGCTGCAGGAGCTCGGGCTCGTGGTGGGCACGCCAGACCTCTTCCACCGTGCCCCGGATGATCCGGCTGATCCGCACCAGGGTGTCGCTCAGGATCTGCGCCTCGGTGGCGCGGTCGGACGCGAAGGAGGCCAGATCCGCCAGGACCCGGTCCAGCTGGCCCATGGCGGAGCGCATCCCCTCCTCCATCCCCAGCTCCAGCACCCGCTCCATGTCCTCCAGCGACTCGAACCGGGTCACCCCGGTGAACCGGGACCCGCTCGAGGTCTCCTGGAAGTGGAAGGTCATGCGCATGACGGGCATGGCGGGATCCGGAGCGCCGTCGTCCAGGGCGAAGCCATCCTCCACCTCGATCCGCCGCTGGGGCTCGATGTCCAGGAAGCGGAACCAGCCCCGCGCCAGGGTCCCGTCGGGCCCCGTCATGTAGTAGTGGGACTGCCCGCCCACGGCCATGTCGTGGCGGGTGAAGGTGGCAGGCCACTCCACGGGCCCCCAGAAGCGTTCGAGCTGCCGGGGGTCCACGAAGGCCTGCCACAGGCGCGCGACGGGAACGTCATAGTCGCCCACCACCGTGAGGGTGAGGGTTTCGGGGTCGGAGGAGGTGGCGGTGATGGGCATGGGTCATTTCCCGGGGTTGGGCTCGGCGAGGACATCGTCGAGCTGTCGGAAGCGTTCTCTCCACAGGTTCTCGAGGCGGACCAGGAGGTCCCGGGCCCGGGCGATCCGCTCCGGGTTTCCCCGGACCATCCGCTCCCGGCCTCGGGGATGTTTCGTCACGAGCCCGGCGGCCTCGAGGACGGCCACGTGCTTCTGAACGGCGGCGAAGGACATGTCGTATCCCTCCGCCAGGGTGGTGACCGAGGCCTCCTCGCCCTTGAGTACCCGGGCCACGATGTCGCGGCGGGTGGTGTCGGCCAGGGCGCGGAAGAGCTGATCCAGCTCGGAATCGGTGAGAGGCATATCTACAACCATATGGTTGTATGTTAGGCTGGGGCCCGACCGGGCGCAAGGGCGGGCTTGTCCGCCAGCCGACCCGCACCCATGATGCCGGCTGGCCCGGACGGGTGGCGAAGGCCCCTGGCCGCGATGCCCGGACCCCCATATGAGACCAGGAGGCCCATCATGGACGGACCCTTCCTTCCCCAGGTGGGCGCCGTCCTGAGCGCCGACATCGCGGTTCCGGAGCACGAGCGGGAGGTGCGCTTCTACTCCCGCGTCCTCTCCACGGGAACGGACCCCCTCTGGCGCGAGGACCTGATGAACAACCTGGGGATCCCCATCATCGGGCTGGGCGAGCGGACCCCCGAGATGGAGGTGCTCCCCCTCCAGTGGATGCCCCACATCCAGGTCTCCCACGTGGCCGGAAGCGTCCAACGGGCGCTGGAGCTCGGCGGAAACCTCCTCATGGACATGAAGGACGACGCCGGGGAGACCCAGTGGGCCGTGCTCCTGGATCCCGGGGGGGCCGCCTTCGGGATGATCCCCGTGGTCCCCCCTGAGGCCATTCCCCCGGAGGCCCGGGAACCCGGGGCCGAGGGCGCGGCTCCGGCGGGACGCATCGCCTGGCTCGACCTCACGGTCTCCGACGCCGGCACCCTCCGGGACTTCTACCGGGACGTTGTGGGGTGGACCGTCCACGACGTGGAGATGACCGACGGCGAGGAGAGCTACGCGGACTACGCCATGCTGGGGGAGAACGGGAAGCCCGCAGCAGGGGTGTGCCATGCCCGTGGCGTGAACCGGGGCCTTCCTCCGGTCTGGCTCCTCTACCTCCCCGTGGGCGACTTCGACGAGAGCCTGCGCCGGGTCTCGGAGGAGGGAGGGACGATCCTCAAGGAGATCCGGGGCGGGGAGGGTGGCTTCACCTACGCGGTCATCCGCGATCCGGTGGGGGCCTGCGTGGCCCTGACCCCAGGGTAGGGCGTCCTACCCCCCCGGAGGGATGGAAGCGGGGCGGCTCCCGCCCGCCATCCCGTCCGGAGGAAGCGCAGCGGGGCGCCAGCCCCGGAACCGATCCTTGCTACCGGGCGAGGCGCGAGCGTACCCTGGCACGATTCCGACAGGACGCCTGGATGAGGCCCCCTTCCGCCGTGGCCCTTCCATCACCCGGTTTCTGGGAGGGAGCATGGGGACGAGTCGTCGCGGCAGGGTGACCGGGAGTTCCGGACCCTCCGGCCCCGCCTCCCCGGGCGTGGTCACTCCTGCATGGCTGGTGGTGCCCGCCCTGGCCGCCTGGAGCATCGCCGCCTGCTCCGACGCCCCCCCTCCCCCGCCGTCGGGCCCCTACTCTGTGGAGGAGGTGTCCATGGCCCAGCTGTCGGAGGACCTGGCGGCCGGCCGCACCACCTCCGTGGAGGCCACCCGGGCCTACATCCATCGCATCGAGACCCTGGATGGGCCGCTGAACGGGGTCATCGCCGTCGCCCCCGACGCCCTGGAGCAGGCGGCGGAAGCGGATGCCCGCCGGGCCTCGGGGCAGGCCCTGGGCCCCCTGGACGGCGTCCCCCTCCTCCTGAAGGACAACATCGACGCCGTGGGAATGCCCACCACGGCGGGCTCCTACGCCCTGGAGGCCAACCTTCCGGCCGAGGACTCCGAGGTGGTGCGGCGCCTCCGGGCCGCCGGGGCGGTGATCCTGGGGAAGGCCAACACCTCCCAGTTCGCGGGCTTCCGGAACACCCCCACCCTGAACGGAAGCACGGTGGGGGGGAGCACCCACAACCCCTACGACACCCACCGGACCGCAGCCGGCTCGAGCAACGGGTCGGGGATCGCGGCGGCCATGAGCTTCGCCGCTGCCACCCTGGGGACGGAGACCGGAGGGTCCATCGTGGGGCCCTCTTCGGTGAACGGGGTGGTGGGGATGAAGCCCACCATCGCCCTGGTCTCCCGGCGGGGGATCGTCCCCATCAGCCTGACCCAGGACTCGGCGGGCCCCATGGCCCGGACGGTGCGGGAC
>JBJHCB010000010.1:0-16613 GCA_050485805.1 Gemmatimonadota bacterium
GATGGGGTTCACCTCCCGGAACTTCTCGAAGGCGAAGCGGGGGAACTTCACCACCACGTAGTCCAGGGCCGGCTCGAAGGAGGCGGGGGTGGTCTTCGTGATGTCGTTGGGGAGCTCATGGAGGCGGTAGCCCACGGCCAGCTTCGCCCCCACCCGGGCGATGGGGAAGCCGGTGGCCTTGGAGGCCAGGGCCGAGGACCGGGAGACCCGGGGGTTCATCTCGATGACCAGGAGTTCCCCGGTCTCCGGGCTCACGGCGAACTGGATGTTGCACCCCCCCGCCTCCACCCCGATCTCCCGGATGATGGCGATGGCGGCGTCCCGCATCCGCTGGTACTCCACGTCGGTGAGGGTCAGGGCCGGAGCCACCGTCACCGAGTCCCCGGTGTGGACGCCCATGGCGTCCACATTCTCGATGGAGCAGACGATGATGACGTTGTCGTCGCCGTCCCGTACCACTTCCAGCTCGTACTCCTTCCAGCCGATCACCGACCGGTCGATGAGCACCTCGGTGGTGGGTGAGGCGTCCAGGCCCCGACGTACCGCGGCCTCGAAGTCCTCGCGGTTGTAGGCGATCCCGCCCCCCGTCCCCCCCATGGTGAAGGAGGGCCGGATGATGGCGGGGTATCCCGTCTCGGCCACGATCTCCAGGGCCTCCTCCACGGAGTGGGCGAACCCCCCCGTGGGGACGGCCAGGCCGATACGGGCCATGGCCGCCGCGAACTCCTCCCGGTCCTCGGCCATCTCGATGGAGCGGGCGTTGGCGCCGATGAGCTCCACGCCGTGCTCCTGCAGGAAGCCGCTCTCGTGGAGCTCCATGGCGATGGTGAGGGCCGTCTGCCCCCCCATGGTGGGGAGGAGGGCGTCCGGGCGCTCCGCCTCGATGACCCGGGCCACCCACTCGGCGGTGAGGGGCTCGATGTAGGTCCGGTCCGCCAGGTCCGGGTCCGTCATGATGGTGGCGGGATTCGAGTTCACCAGGATGACCCGGTACCCCTCCTCCTTCAGGGCCCGGACCGCCTGGGTGCCGGAGTAGTCGAACTCACAGGCCTGGCCGATGATGATGGGGCCGGAGCCCAGGATGAGGATGGACTCCAGGTCGTCACGTCGAGGCACGGCAGAAGATCCCGGCGAGGGGGGAGGACGGCGAGAGCTCGGAGAACGCCGGGGGAGGGGATGAGGGCTCCGTCACCCGTCCTTCCCCGACTCCCGCCGCATGGCGGTATAGAGGGCCAGGGCGAACCCGCCCCAGACGAACCCGCCGATCACGATGAGCGTCACCCACGAGGCGGTGGTCACGGGCCCTCCGGTGCGATGGGGGAGATCCCGCCCGGACGCGGCTCCGGGAGGACCGCGATAAGGTCGATCCCTCCCCCGACGAAATCAACCCGGAGGGCCCGACCCCTCCGCCTCAGGGACCCGAACGGATCCGGACCCCGTGATCCGCCGTGACCGGGAGGGGAGCGTTGTCCCGACCGGCCAGCTCCAGGACCCGCGCCACGGGTGCGGGCGCGTCCCTGCGGGCGACCCGAACCCGGAAGGCCAGCTCCGCCGCCGCGTCGGGGGCCACGAGGACGATGCGCAGGGTGCCCGGCTCCGAGGCCGGGGCATGGAACCACGCCTCCACCCCGCCCAGTCCCTCCACGGCTTCCACTCCCTGGGCCTCCAGGGTGAGGACCGCCGCGCCCAGGGGAGCCCCCGGCCCCTCCACCACCGCTTCCCAGCTCCCGCTCCCGCTCCGGCCGTCACAAGCCGCCAGCAGGAAAAGGGTCGGGAGGAGAAGGGTGAGCCACCTCCGGGAGCGGATCATGATCCACCTCCCTGGGGGGGCACGGGTGCCTCCAGCGGGATCACGATGCGGAGGAGCTCCGCCGCGGCCACCGCCGCAGGCCGATCCGGGTGGGCCAGGACGAAAGCCCGCAGGTCGCCCAGGTCGTAGCGCCCGTTCCCGTTCCCATTCTCGTCCAGGAAGAGCTTCTGCAACGCCGTGGGCTCCTCGCCCGAGGCCACGAACGGCCCCACCAGGGCCTGGGCGGTGATGGCGGGAGGCGCCACCTCCAGCTCCACGGCCGCCGTGAGCTCCAGGCCTACGGGATCCCGGACGCGGATCTCCACGGGGAAGCGCCCGGTCTCCATGGCGGCTCCCGCCACGAGCCCCGAGCCCGGGTCCAGGGTGAGCCCCCGCGGGAGGGCCCCGGCCGCCAGCGACCAGGTCACCGGCCCGCTGGAGTCCCTCACCTGGAAGGCGATCTCCACCGGGCGGGCCGCCTCCACCGGGATCTCCTCCTCCAGCTCCACGATGGCGAAGGCCAGGTCGAACTCCGCTGCGATCTCCCGGGGGCCGTCGGCGGTGAGCTGGAGGGGGTTCTCCCGTCCCGCCAGGGCCCCGAGCCATCCCTCGAAGGAGAACCCCGGGGTGGGAACGGCCTCCACCGTCACCTGCGTCCCCTCGGGGAACCAGAGGTCCTCCCGCACAGGTTCGGTGCGGAGCGTCCCCGGGGGCAGATTCGCCTCCGGCCCCCGGGGGTCCCACCGGAACTCCACCTCCCGGCCTCCATAGCCGGCCACCAGGGTGGTATCCGAGAGTCCGGGACGGAAGGTCCGGATCCGGGGGGAGTCGTCCTCCCACCCCAGGAATCCCACCCGGCGCCCCTCGCCGAGGGAAGCTCCCGGGGAAGCCTCGATGCGGAGGGACTGGAAGGGAGCGGCCAGGACGGTCCGGGGACCTGGAGCCCCGGGCTCATCCCCCACCTGGAAGGTGGGCGCCGCCTGGCCTCCATCCTCCTCCTCCGCCCGGAGGAGGATCCGGGTGAGTCGGGTGGAGGCGCGGACCTCCATGGAGTGGGGGGCCGGGCCCACCTCCCGGACATCCAGGAGGGTCACTCCCAGGGGGTCCCCATCCCACCCCAGCGCCGGTGCGGCCGAACCCGCGTGGAAGGCCCGGTTCCGATCACACACCCGTCCCTCCTGGAAGTAGTCCCACCAGTCGTCCAGGGCACATCCCGGGAAGGGGTTCCCCGGCGACCCCCGGTTCCGCTGCCCCGCCGCCTGGGCCAGGGCGTTCCGCCCATCCGCCTCCCGGAGCCGGACCCCCAGCCGCTCCGGGTCGGCGTTCACCGCGTTGCTCCGCCATCGACTGTCCACCACTCCGGGGTCCACCTGCCAGACCAGGAGACCGGACTCGAAGAGCTCCGTCTGGCTCCCTTCCCGCTGCCGGTTCTCCAGCAGGAGGTACTCCCCGGCGCTCCCGACCGACGGGATCCTCAGGACCCGCCCGGAGGAAGCCACCGGAGGGAGGGAGAGGTGGCCATGGTCGACGTCGGGAGCCAGCTCCTCCACCTCCACCCACCCCAGCATGGCCTGGCTCCAGGCGCCCATGTGGCAGGGACGGGCGGGGTCGGAGGCGAATCCGCATCCCCAGCTTCCCGTTCCCATGAGGTCCCAGTTCCCCGACCCGGTATGGCGGGAACCCCCTGTGCCGTAGAGGTCGGGGAGGCCGAAGCCATGCCCGAGCTCGTGGGCGAACACCCCGATCTGGTTGATCTCCTGGGCGTCGCAGGCCAGAAGGGGCTGGATGGTATAGTCGTTGATGTGGATGAACCCCTGGCCGTCGGATCGGGGGGTGCCGGTGGCGATCCCCGGGTCCAGGCGACCCTGCGAGGCGCTCCGGGCCGTCCATCGGTGGGACCAGATCCGGTTCGCGCCGCCCCCCCCGCACTCGGCGCCGTGGGTGGGGTGCATGACGGTGAGGACATCCACGAATCCGTCCCCGGTGTTGTCGTATCGGCTCCAGTCCACCCCCTGGGCGTCCAGGGCCGCCACGACGGCCTCGATGAAGGCCGCCACGCCCTGGGTCCGGGAGGAGGAGAGCCCGGACTGGTTCAGGGTGACCTCCTCCCGGGTGAGCTCCGTCCGGACCCAGTCGTAGCTGGTGCCCCGGACCCGGGCCAGCCCCCGGGACATCTCCTCGTAGAACTCGGTGACCGTGAGGGCCCGGGAGTTGGGGCCGTCGAAGAACTCCTGTTGGACCCGGTCCCGGGTGAAGGCGGCGTCGGGAGGGGAGTCGGCGAAGAGGCCCAGGACCAGGGGGAAGTGGAAGGTCCCCACCACGGGCTCATCCCGGGGCCCCAGGCTCAGGGCGGCCCTGCCCCGGAGGAGGAGCTGCTGCTGGAAGCTCCGCCCCCGGAGCGACTCCTGGATGCGGAGGAGCCGGTCCCGCCCCTCCTCCTGGAAGCGGAAGGCGGCGGGGTCCCGGCGGAGCTCCTCGAAGTAGGCGGGGGGGGGACGGGTCCCATGGACCTCTCCCAGGAGCTCCACGTCCTGGGCGGTCGCCGGACGCGCGGCACCCGCCACCAGCCAGACGAGGGCCAGAGCGAGGAGGGCGCGGAGCCCGGGAGGAGGGGAGGGCGGGAGGATCACGGACCGGCGGGCGAAGGGGAGGGACAGCCGTCGGGCCGGTCCTGGCGATTCGTAACCGCTTTCCCGGGTCGGGGTTCCCGCCGGACGGAGGCCGGGGAATCAGGCCCGCCCGCGGTCGACCCCCCGGATCCCCAGGCGTTCGCCCTCGGCCCGGAGCCCGTCGATGACGTTCTGGATGTGGGTGGTGCGATCCAGCCCGATGAGCTCGATCCCGCGGTTCACGTCCTCGCGGCTCACCCCCGCCGCGAAGGCCCGGTCCTTCAGCTTCTTCACCACCGACTTCGGGGTCAGGTCGTCGATCCCGTTGGGTCGGACAAGGCAGCAGGCCACCACCAGGCCGGAGAGCTCATCGCAGGCGTAGAGGACCCGGTCCAGCTCCCGCTCCGGCTCCACCCCCGTGAAGTCGGGGCGATGGGCCAGGATGGCGTGGATCACCTCCTCGGGGTACCCGTCCTCCCGCAGGCGCTCCACAGCCGGGAGGGGGTGGTCCTCCGGGTTCCGCTCCCAGTCCAGGTCGTGGAGGAGCCCCGCCAGGCCCCAGACCTCGGGGTCCCCGCCCCGCAGCCCGGCGTAGTGCCGCACCGCGGCCTCCACGGCGAGCATGTGGGTGCGGAGGCCGTCGTTCACCACCCATTCGTGGAGGAGCCGGAGGGCGTGGTCGCGTCGGGCCATGGCGGGGGGTTTCCTGGAGGGTCGGAGGGTGGGCGCGGTCCCCATCGGGGACCTGTGAGGGGGATTCGCCCCCGCCCCGGGGGGGACTCCTACACCCGGGAGGAGGGGCACAGGTCGGCGAGGGAGCAGGCCTCGCACCGGGGCTTTCGTGCTCCGCACACCTGCCTCCCATGGAAGATCAGGAGATGGGAGAGCATCGTCCAGCGTTCCCGGGGAAAGACCCGCACCAGGTCCCCTTCCACCTTGACGGGATCGGTCTGACGGGTGAGTCCCAGCCGCTTCGCCAGGCGCTTCACGTGGGTGTCCACCACCACTCCCTCGTCGATGCCGAAGGCGTTTCCCAGGATGACGTTGGCCGTCTTCCGACCCACGCCCGGCAGCGCCACCAGCTCCTTCAGGGTCCGGGGGATCTCCCCTCCATGCCCATCCACCACCGCTCCGGCCATCCCGATGAGGTTCTTCGACTTGTTCCGGAAGAATCCGGTGGAGTGGACCAACTCCTCCACCTCCTCCTGGCGGGCGCCGGCCAGGGACTCCGGGTCGGGGAAGCGCCGGAAGAGCTCCGGGGTCACCTGGTTCACCCGCTCGTCGGTGCACTGCGCCGAGAGGATGGTGGCCACCGTGAGCTCGAAGGCGTTCCGGTGGTCCAGGGCACAGTGGGCATCGGGATACAGCTCCTCCAGGCGGCGGTAGATCTCGTCCGCCCGCTCCCGCTTCCGGGTCAGGCTCTCCCGTGGCATGGGCTCCGTGGGTGGGGGTTCAGGGGTGGATGGGATCGGAGGGGAGGGGAGCCGGCGCGGGGCGCGCCCCGCTCACCCCCCCAGGTGGATCCGGCGGTAGGGGAGGCGGGAGGCCGTCTCCCCCGGCGAGGGCGCCGGCTCCTGGGGGGGGCCCAGGGCGTCCGGGACCACGGCCCCGTGGGCCAGGATGCGGGCGGCGAGCTTCACCAGCTCCCCGGGCGTCTCCACCGAGTAGAGGCGATCCAGCTCGCCCCCGGGGAGGGTGGTGGTGAAGTCCTTCCCCTCCTCCCGCCCCGCTCGGGTCAGCCAGCCCTGCACCTCCCGGTCCCGGAGCGGGGGAACGGGGAGCACCGAGAATCCCGGCCGGTCCCCGCGGATCCCGGACACGGCCAGCAGGTCCACCACGCCGGAGACGCTCCGGGTCCAGAAGACCCCGTCCAGGGGCTCCGGCGGATCCTCGGTGCCCCCGGGACGGGCCCAGATCAGGTTGCGGGGGAGCTGGAGGTAGCCCGACGGCGAGGGAAACTCCCTCCCCCACCCCCCGGGAGCGGCATCCGCCTCCAGCAGGTACCGGAGGGTGGTGATCTCCACCAGATAGGCGGGGGTCCCCGCCGCATGGAAATGGAAGGCGTGGAAGAGGAAGGGGCCGAAGGTGGGGACCAGGGCCTCCGGGGGGGCCCCTCCCGCCAACTCCCGGAGGATGCGCCCCACCTGGGCCAGCATGAGGAAGGCCCCGGAATCCGCAGGGTCCACGCCGCGACTCCCGGCCTCTTCCCGGATCTCCCGAAAGAGCTCCCCTGCGGCTCCCGGGTCGGGGAAGACGAGTTCGTAGGGGGTGATGCGGAGGGCGCGGTCCGGATCGGCGGGTGAGGCACTCACGAAGGTTCCTCGCCGTCCGTGGCCCCATCGGCGGCCCCCGGGGGACCCCCTGCCGCCCGCCCCGGGGCTCCGTCCAGCGCACCCGGACTTCCGGGGGCGTCGCCCACCCGCACCGGCTCCGCCTCGGACTCCACCAGGTCCAGCTCCTCCTTCCGGAAGAACCGCCGGACCCGGTCCAGGAGAGGCCGCTCCCGGACCAGGACGAGCTGAACCCACCCCCCACCTGCGTCCACGCCGTGGAGCCAGACGTACTGGAGGTCCCCCGGGTCGTCCGGAAAGGGAAGGGACCAGAGGGCCCCGTCCCACGCGAACTCCACCGGATCGCCGGCCTCGAACTCGCCCTCCCGCCAGCGCCGCTCGATGTACACGTCGTACTCGATGCGGTACACGTCCTGGGCCAGGGGGAGCCCGTACTGGAAGTACCAGGGATCGAAGGTCTCGCCCTGCCCCCGCTTGTAGCCCTCCTCCATGGCGTAGTCGAGCCCCTCCAGGGCGTCGTCCTCGGCCAGGAACTCCAGGTGGTGGCGAAGCTCGTGGGTGATGGTCTCCCAGAGCTCGTCCTCCCAGTCGAAGGCCGGGTTCCGTTCCGCCACCTCCCGGAAGGACCCGTGGTAGATGGCCAGGATGGAGCGGGTGGTCTCCGGACCCATGTAGCCGGAGGGGTAGGGCTCGGTGAAGCACATCCCCAGGGTGAAGTAGTCGGGATGATCGGGATGGGCCTCGGTCTCCCGCTTCACCACCATCCCGTCGATCCCCTCCTTGTACTCGGGGGGAATCTCGTCCCACATGGCGTGGGCCCGCTCCTGGAATTCCTGGAAGCGCATGGAGGGTTCCTGCGTCAGTCCGGGGTGCGCGCCCCACCCGGGGGCGCCGCGCCTCCCCCGAACCCCTCCTCCCGCCCGAGGGTCCGTTCCACCATCCACCGATTGAGTGCCAGGAACACCGCCAGCGCCAGGGCCCACTGCACCAGGACGGTCCCGATGTTGAAGGCGGCGAAGGGCGTGAGGTTGGCCGCCAGGCCCTCCCCCCGCACCTGCCAGAGCCACCACCCCACCAGGACCACGGCCTGCACCACCACCAGCCGGATGGCCCAGTCCCACCAGGCCCCGATGTGGATGTCGGAGTGGCCCGTATTGATGAACTCCATGCGCCACTTCGTCACGCCGTACCGGAGCACCGCGAAGGCGAAGAAGAAGCCCGAGAGCATGAGCCCCACGCCCCAGACGAAGTCCTGGTTCCCGAACACGTCCATGGAGAGGGCGGAGGGGATCCCCATGAGGAGTCCGGCGATCCCCACCACGGCCACGGCCGCTCCCCGGGAGAGCCCCAGGTCCACCAGGACACGGCTGGCCAGCTCGATCATGGCGATGAGGGAGCTCCAGGCGGCGAAGACCAGCGCCAGGAAGAAGAGGACCAGGAAGGCCTGTCCGAAGGGGAGGGTCCCGAAGAGCTGGGGGACCCAGATGAAGGTGAGCCCTTCGTTCCCCGCTCCCACGATCTGGTCCGCCGCCCCGGGCATGACGGAGAAGACGGTGCAGAGCACCATGATCCCCGCCAGCAGGGACATGGCGTTGTTCCCGAAGCCGATGACGAAGGCGTTCAGGGCCGTGTCCTCTCGGGAGCGCATGTAGATGGCGTAGCAGAGGACGAGGCCCCATCCGGCCCCCGTGTCCCAGGCGTTCTGGGTGAGGGCCTGGAGCCAGATCTCGTAGGAGGCCAGGGCCGCCCAGTCGGGGGTGAAGAGGAAGGCCAGCCCCTCCGATGCCCCGGGGAGCGTGAGGGCCCGGATGGCCAGGACCACCACCAGGAGCACCAGGGAGGGAATGAGGAAGCGGGCGGCGGTCTCGATCCCCTTCACCCCCCGGGAGACCACGAAGACCCCCAGGCCCATGGCGATGGCATGGGTGAGGAGCGCCTCCGGGGTGGCCGCGTACCCTTCCCAGAAGGCTCCCGGGGGATCCGCGGGGACCGCGCCGGTGGCCGAGGCCCAGAAGAAGCGGAGGGTCCACCCCATGACCACGGAGTAGTAGAACATGATGGCCGTGGCGGTCCACGCCACCCAGGCCCCCATCCACCCGAACTTCGGCCCCAGCGTCTTCGCGAAGGCCCCGATGGGCCCCGAGCGGGTCCCCTTCCCCATCCCGAACTCCAGGATGAGGAGGGGGATGGACCAGAGCAGGAGGAAGACCACCCAGGCCACCAGGAACGACCCGCCTCCGTTGGTGGCCGCGATCCGGGGGAACCGCCAGATGTTCCCCGTTCCCACCGCCATCCCGGCCATGGCCAGGAGCATCCCCCATCGAGAACTGAACACCACCGAGCGGCTGGGCACGTTCGCATCTCCTGTCCGTGGGGACGGGGCGCCGGGGGACCTGGCGCGAGGGGACCGGGCGGCGGGGGGCGGGAGCGCTGCCGGGGCGGTGGCTCCTGGGCGGACCGCCCCCCGGGAACGCGGGCCCCGAGCGGCGGCAAGGTAGGGGGCGCGCCGAGATGGGAACAGGGGTGCGGGGCCGGGAGCCCCGGGGATCCGGGTGGGGGCGGGGGGCGAGCCCCCCTCCCGGAACCTCCAGGGTCGGTCACTCCCCTTCGAGGCGCTCCCGGATCCACCCCTTCACCCGGGAAGCGTCCACCCGGACCTGCTCCAGGGTGTCCCGATCCCGGATGGTCACCGTTCCGTCCTCTGCGGTCTGGCCATCCACGGTGATGCACCAGGGGGTGCCGGCCTCATCCTGGCGCCGGTAGCGCCGACCGATGGAGCCGGATTCGTCATAGAAGGCCGGGATGGCGGCCTTTCGGAGCTCCTCCATGAGCCCCCGGGCGATCTCCGGGAGGCCGTCCTTCTTCACCAGGGGGAAGATGGCCGCCTTGAGGGGGGCCACCGTGGGGTGGAGGCGAAGCACCACGCGGCCCTCCCCTTCCACCTCCTCCTCGTGATACGCATCGGTGAGGAGGACGAGGACCGTGCGGTCCACCCCCACCGCCGTCTCCACCACGTAGGGAAGGAAGCGCTCCCCGGCCCCGGAGTCGATGTACTCCAGCCGCTTCCCCGAATACTCCTCGTGGCGGCCCAGATCGAAGTCGGTGCGGTTGTGGATGCCCTCCAACTCCTTCCACCCGAAGGGGAAACGGTACTGGATGTCCATGGCCTTCTTGGCATAGTGGGCCAGCTCGTCGGGTCCATGCTCGTGGAGGCGGAGGTTCTCCTCCCGGACCCCCAGGGACCGGTGCCACGCCATCCGCTCCTCGAGCCAGTAGTCGAACCACTCGTCGTCGGTGCCCGGCTTCACGAAGAACTGCATCTCCGCCTGCTCGAACTCCCGGGTCCGGAAGATGAAGTTCCCCGGGGTGATCTCGTTCCGGAACGCCTTCCCGATCTGGGCCACGCCGAAGGGGATCTTCTGGCGGGAGGCGGTCTGGACGTTCAGGAAGTTGACGTAGGAGCCCTGGGCCGTCTCGGGGCGGAGGTAGACCACGTGGGCGGCATCCTCCACGGGCCCCATGAAGGTCTTGAACATGAGGTTGAAGAGGCGGGGCTCCCCCAGGTCGCACTCCTCCGCCTCCCCGGGTGTCTTCGAGGGCTTCCGTCCGCAGCTCTGGGCGGCCAGCTGATCCTCCCGGAACCGCTTCTTGCAGGCCTTGCACTCCACCAGGGGGTCGGTGAAGCCCTCCACGTGGCCGGAGGCCTCCCAGACCCGGGGGTGCATGAGGATGGAGGCGTCCAACCCCTCCACGTCATCCCGCTGGTGGACCATTCGGGACCACCACCGCTCCTTCACGTTCCGCTTGAGCTCGATCCCCAGGGGACCGTAGTCCCAGACGGAACCGGTTCCCCCATAGATCTCCGAGGACTGGAAGACGAAGCCTCGCCGCTTGGCCAGGGAGACCAGCTTCTCCATCACATCGTGATCCGCCATGGGGAATACCGTTCGGGTGCAGGGGTGGAACCAGGGGAAGGCCGGGACTTCGCTCCGGACGCCCGGGTCGGAGGCCCCGGGCCGGTGGGCTCCCCGGGACCGCGGGGTCGCTCGGGGCTCGACAGTGTCCGGAGGAAACGGCCCGAATCATAGAAAAGGGGGGAGACCGGAGCAACCGACCCTCCCCCCGGCCGCCCCCCCGCCGCACCGGAACCCGGTTCTGCCGGCATTCCGGGAACGCCGGCGGCAGGGATCGGAGAGCCGGCTCCGCGGCGAACCCCCATGGCGCCGCCGGGTACGACGATGGAGACTCTCGATCCCTTTCCAGGGCATGTCCAGTCCAGGGCATGTCCAGGGCATGGTTTCCGACTTGCCGGATCCCGGTGGGTCGATTCTCTTTCCCCATCCGGAGGTCGCTTCCCAGGACACTCCGGCCGACGGCCGCACCCAGGAGTCCAGATGCTGAACTTCACCGAGAAGGCCCGGGAGATGGTCCGGGCATACATGGATCAGAGCGAGGGGGAGCTCCAGGCGCTGCGGATCCATGTCACCGGCGGAAGCCCGGTGGCTCCCTCCTTCGACCTGAGCCTCGTGGGTCCCGAAGACCGTCGCCCCGACGACGTGGAGGTGGACGCCGGCGGGTTCCCGGTCCTCCTCGACCCCTCGTCCGCCGAACGCCTGGACGGCGCCCAGGTCGACTTCGTCCAGCGGGTCAACGAGAGTGGCTTCGAGATCACGCCCACGGTGGCGAGCACGACGGTGGAGGCCCCACGGGGAGCCATCGCCGACAAGGTCCAGGAGGTCCTGGACCAGCAGGTGAACCCCGGGATCGCCTCCCACGGAGGCCGGATCCTCCTGGTGGACGTGAAGGACACCGAGATCTACATGGAGATGACCGGGGGCTGCCAGGGCTGCGCCATGTCCCGCATGACCCTTCGCCAGGGGGTCGAGCGGATGATCCGGCAGGCCGTGCCCGAGGTCACGGCCATCCACGATGTCACCGACCACGCGGCGGGCGAGAATCCCTACTTCCAGAACTGAGGGCTCCGCCATGGGCCCCCACCGCTTCTCCCGCCTCCGCTCCCGGTCCGGCGCCACCACCCTCTGGGCCCTCGTCGCCGCACTGGCGGCCTGGAGCTGCTCCGGCCCGGCGGCGGAGCTTTCGGGATCCGGGGCGTCCGCATCGCCCCGGGCCACCCACGCGGTGGATGCGGCCGGTTCCACCGCAGCCCCGCCAGTGGTGGGTCCCCCGCGGGGAGCCGTCATGGTGGCGGGCGGCGGGTTCCTGGGTCCGGAGATCTGGGAGCGCTTCGTGGAGTTGGCGGGAGGGGCCGACGCCCGGATCGTGGTGGTCCCCACCGCCGCAGGGGAGGAGACCTTCCCGGAGAACTGGCCCGGGATCCTCCCCTTCCTGGATGCCGGAGCAGGGGACGTCCGCATCCTCCACACCCGGGATCGGAGCATCGCCGACACCGAGGCCTTCGTGGAACCCCTCCGGCAGGCCACCGGGGTCTGGTTCCCGGGAGGCCGGCAGGGCCGCCTCGTGGACGCCTACCTGAACACCCGGCTCCACCTGGAGCTCTTCGACCTCCTGGCTCGGGGGGGTGTGGTGGGTGGCACCTCCGCCGGGGCCTCCATCCAGGCGTCCTACCTGGTGCGGGGGGATCCGGAGACGAACCAGACCCTCATGGTCCCGGGGTACGAGGAGGGATTCGGCCTCCTGAACGGCGCCGCGGTGGACCAGCACCTCCGGGCCCGGGGCCGGGAGGAGGACCTGTGGGAGCTCCTCCTCGTCCACCCCGACCTCCTGGGGATCGGCGTGGACGAGGGGACCGCACTGGTGATCCAGGGGGACCAGGCCGAGGTCATCGGGGAGAGCAAGGTGTTCATCTACGACGCCCGCCACCCCGTGCGGAGTCCGCGCGCGCTGGATCCGGGGCAGTCCTTCCATCTGGGCGATCGCACGGACCTGTCCTCGGACGCCACGGACACGCAGAGCGGGTCCCAGCCCTGACCCTGCGCGTCACCCCCTCCCACCTGCCCACCCCTGACGGCCCCACCGTGGCGGTGCGGGTGGAGCCCGCAGCCGAGCGGGCCATCCGGGCCGGGCACCCCTGGGTCTTCGGCGACTCCATCCGGAGCCTGAGCCGGGACCCCTCCCCGGGGTCCGTGGGGGTGGTGTTCGATCGCAAGGGCCGGTTCCTGGCGGTGGGGCTCCTGGATCCCGAAGGCCCCATCCGGCTCCGGATCCTGTCGGCCGGCGCGCCGGCACGGGTGGGCGCCGACCTCTTCCGGGAGCGGATCGAGCGGGCGCTGACCCTCCGGTCGTCCCTCCTGGACGACCCCCGCACCACGGGCCTTAGGCTCCTGTCCGGCGAGAACGACGGGATGCCGGGGCTGGTGGTGGACCGGTACGGGGATGTCCTGGTCCTGAAGGCCTACACCCTCTCGTGGGCTCCCCACCTGCGGGAGCTCCTCCCCGTCCTGGTGGAGGCGACCCGTCCCCGGGCGATCCTGCTGCTGGCGGCCCGACGGGTGGCCGGGTCCTCCCTCGCCCCTCCGTTCCTGGGGGAGCCCGCCCTCCTCCACGGGTCCCTCGGGGAAGGTGGGTGGGACGGGGGGGAGCCCGATGCCCTCGCCTTCCTGGAATCCGGACTCCGGCTCGAAGCCCATCCCCTCTCGGGACAGAAGACCGGCTTCTACCTGGACCAGAGGGACAACCGGACCCGGGTGGAAGCCCGGGTTCGGGAGGGAGTCCGGGCCAGCGGCGCCGGCCGTCCCTCGAGCCTCCGGGTCCTGAACGCCTTCAGCTACACCGGGGGATTCTCCCTGGCTGCGGCGCGCGGAGGAGCCTCCGAGGTGGTGAGCGTGGACCGGAGCGGTCCGGCCCTCCGTCAGGCCGAGCGCCACTTCCACCTGAACGGGAACGACCCCCTTGTTGTGGGAGCCCGGCATCGGACAGTGGAAGGAGACGCGTTCCAGGCCCTGGAGGAGTTGGCGGAAGCCGGGGAGCGGTTCCACGTGGTGATCCTGGATCCGCCTTCCTTCGCCCGGGAGGCGAGTCAGGTGGACGGGGCCGTGGCGGCCTACCAGCGCCTCACCGGTCTGGGACTCCGGGTGCTCCGCCCCGGGGGCCTCCTGGTCCAGGCCTCCTGCTCCGCCCGGGTGGGCGCCGAGCGTTTCCACGGGGCCATCCTGGCCGCGGCCCGGGGGGAGGGACGTCCCCTGGAGGAGGTGGAGCGGACCGGACACCCCCCCGACCATCCGGTGGGCTTCCCGGAGGGGGCCTACCTCAAGTGCCTCTTCGCCTGGGGATAGGCGCCGGCGACCTCAGGGAAAGCCCGGCGCCGGCGGCCCCGGGACCTCGTCCCGCCCCGGGGAGCCCAGGAAGTCCTCCAGCATGAGCCCCTCGATGGTGGGCCCCAGCTCCCTCAGCACCTGCGTCGGGAGGGCCGAGGTGAAGTGATAGCGGTCCGCCACCTCTCCGGGGACGTAGGCGCTGATGACGCCGTAGTACCGATCCCCGATGAAGAACACGAAGGTGGAGGTCCGGTTCACCGGGCGGGATTCCACCAGGCGGCCCCCGGAAGCGAAGACCCGGAACCGGTTGTCCCCGGTGCCTGTCTTCCCGCCCACCGGCAGGACCGAGCCGTCCAGGGCCCGCACCACCCCCCGGCTCCGCCGGGCGGTCCCGTTCTCCACCACGTCCACCATGGCCTCTCGCAGGACCCGGGCCACCGCGGGGGCCATGACCTGCTCCCCCGGCACCGCGTCCCGCTCCAGGAGGGCCTCGTAGGGGGTGCCGGCGGCGAAATGGAGTTCCTCCACCCG
Source organism: Gemmatimonadota bacterium (assembly GCA_050485805.1). Lineage (GTDB taxonomy): Bacteria > Gemmatimonadota > Gemmatimonadetes > Longimicrobiales > Gaopeijiaceae > T3Sed10-66. The sequence continues at coordinate 14,456 of JBJHCB010000010.1, forward strand.
GTAGGTGGGGAGGCGGACCCCCTCATTCAGGATGATCCCCACGAGCTCGTTCAGGGCGGCGGGGCGGTCCCCCGAGCTTCCGATGGAGGTTCCCAGGGAGGGGACGATGTTCTGGAAGGGGTACCCCAGGCGCTGCCACCCCGCCAGCACCTGGGTGAATGCCTCCACCTCCAGGAGGGATCGGATCCGCTGATCCTGGGCCCGGGTCCGGGAGGTCCGGAAGAGCCACTGGTAGACCTCCTGCCGGGCTTCCTCACTGGCCCGGATGGCGTCCGCCCCCGTGGCGTCGGGGTTCTCGATGAAGAACCGGGCCGCCCAGAGCTCCAGGGGGTGCACATTGGCCAGGTACCCCAGGTCCGCCAGGGAATGGGGCTCGGGGTCCGCCCGCCGGAAGAGATCCGCCACCGCGTCCACGGCGAACCGGTCCTGGGGGAGGTTCCGGCTCAGGACCACCTCGAGCTCGTCCACCGAGGCGTCGGGCACGGCGGTGCGGTAGACCCAGGCCATGCGCTGGGGGGTGAGACGCCGCTCCTGGAAGAGGGACTCCAGGATCTCCGCCCGGGTCCGCCCGCGGTACCGGGGGATGAACTGGTTCAGGAACTGGATCCCCTCCCGGTCGGCGAAACGGGCCAGGTACTCCTGGCGGAGGGGGGTCCCCCGCTCCTCCAGGACATGGGCGGTGGAGCCCGGGACCCGGTACATGTAGTGGTTGACGATGTCCCGCATCATCCGGACGAAGACCAGGTTCACCGAGTGGCGGAAGCCCACCAGGACCGTCAGGGCCTGCTGGTCGTAGGTCCGGTCGAAGTTGGAGAAGCTCTGGACCCCGCCCCCGGTGACGAAGCGCTCCGACGGGTTCGCCGAGTACATCCGCTCCATGGACGCCCGGAGGAGGTCGTCCAGCGATTCGTCGGGACGGGCCAGCAGCCGCTCCCGGGTCCAGGCGGAGAGGCGGTCCTGGCCGGCCACCTGGTAGCGGCGGAGGGAGTCGGAAGGCAGGGCGGAGTAGACCTCGTGGAGGTCGGCGATGACCTCCAGGTAGCTGGCCAGGGTGCGGAGCTTCGCCGTGGACCCCAGCTCCAGGCGCGCCGATTCGTTCAGATTGAAGGGAGCGTCCAGGTTGTCCACCTGGATGCGGACCAGATTCCCCTGGGGGGTCCGTTCATGGAGGGCGATGGAATAGATCACCTCCTGGGGGTCCCCACGGTCCAGCAGGCGGAAGCCGTCGAAGCCCCGTGCCCGGATGAAGGCCGGGTCGTGGAGGTTCTCCACCAGGGTGGTGGCGGTGCGCTGGGCGTCCGCGTCGATGGTGCTCCGGACCGCCAGGTCCATCCGGTCCAGGTCGTACAGGCGGGGGACGTCCAGGAGCCCCAGCAGGCCCGTGCGGACGGTGTTCACCGCCTTCCTCTCCACGAAGGAGAAGCCGGCGCGCTCCGGTGGGATCATCCGGAGCTCGGGACGGGCCGTGCGGGCGCTCCGGGCCAGCCAGTCGGGGATGACCCCGTCCCGCTCCAGTTGGTCCAGGTGCCGATCCGTGAGGCGGTCCAGGGCCTCCCTCCCCGCGGGGGTGGTGAGATACCAGGACGGCCTCCTCTGGGAGAGGATGAGGGACAGGACCTGCCGGTAGGCCACCCCCACGTCGGGGCCGTTGGAGGGGGGGCGGTCCCAATCGGCACCCGAAGCCACCCGCAGGAAGGCCGCCTCCCCCGAGAGGGGCAGGGCGTCCGCCCTGCTGTCCCCCACCGGGACGGCCGCGTCGGCGATCCGCCCCTCGGAGAGATCCTCCTCCGGGCCGGGATCCATCCACTGCATCCAGCCCCGGGCCAGGCGGGTCGTCCCCAGGAGCTCGACCCCGCCGGGAATGGCTCCCACGCGCCGGGTGGGGACCGGGTGGAGAGCCCGGTTCACCTCGGCGAAGTCGGCCCCGTACCACGCCCGGAGGCCGTCCCCCAGCCCCGTGATCTCCCCCTCCACCCGGATGGCGGCCAGGGGGACCGAGTTCAGGTAGTCCCGCACCATCCGCTGGCGGGCCTCCATGGTCTCCGGGCCGTCCTGATAGGCGCGGAGGGCGGCCGAACCCATCTGGCGGAGCTTGTCCATGGGGGACTCGGTCAGGCCCTCCGGGGCGTGGCGGAACTTCTCGATCTGGGTGGCCAGG
>JBJHCB010000010.1:16623-20674 GCA_050485805.1 Gemmatimonadota bacterium
GTGCTGGCCCCTGCCACGCTCCCCTCCCTCCCGAGGTAGCGGAGCCCCAGGTCCATGGTGCTCCGGACGAGGCGTCCCCACTCCACCGCCGGATTCCGGTGGGGGTGTTCGGGGTCCAGGGCCGTCCGGTTCTCGATGTAGAGGAGCGTCTGCCAGACGATGGGGGGGACGTCGTGGAACTCCGGGTAGATCCGCTCGGGGTAGGGGTGATGGAAGAGGAACTCCCCGTCCCGGTCCACGATGGTCAGGCCCGCTTGGGCCTTGCTGCGGTAGATGGGGAAGAGATGGTGCTCCTCCGTCAGGGACCGGAAGCGGGCCGAGGTGCGGGCCTGGGCCACCACCCGGAAGCCCCTCCCCTGGAGACGCTCCACCCTTCCGGGCAGGCCATGGTACCCCAGGCGGAGGTCGTACGGCCCGGCTCCGGGCTCCACCACCGCGTCCGACGGGCCCTCCTCCATCCACCAGGTGGCTTCCTGGGCCACCGGCACGAGGTAGCGGGCCTGGAGGTCAGAGCTCCGCATCTCCCGCAGGACGAACACGGACCCCACCACCAGGATCAGGGCCAGGAATCCCAGCGTCACCAGGACCCAGCGTCGGCGCAGCATCTCCTCCCTTCTCTCCAGGGCACAGGGTTGTTCGGATTCGCGAGGGAGAGCGTGCCCTCGCCGCACCCCTTCCCCCGGACTCCCCGGGGGTCAGGTCACGGCCACCGCCACGCGCCGTCGCGCTCCAGGGGATCTCGTACACCCAGACGCTCCAGGTGTCCCCCGATCTCGGACTCCGGCCAACGCTCCATCTCCAGCGTCGCCCCCAGGTCGGGAGCGTTCGCCAGGGCCCACAGGAGGGCCGCCGAAACCGCGGCGGACCGGGCGACGCCGGTCTCGTCCAGGATGTCCCGGGTGTCGGCCACGGTGTGACCCGTTCCTGCCGCCTCGGGCCTCTGGCGGGAGTTCACCGTCACCACCGGAATCCCCTGGAGGAGGAAGGGCTGGTGATCCGAGTAGAGTCCCCCGCCCGTGGAAATCTCGTCGGAGAGCTCGATTCCGGCGAGTCCCGCAGCCCCTCGGACCTGGTGGAGAAGGGGCGCCAGCCCCTCCCTCCCCATGGCCCCGAGTCCCACGGGGGCCCCCACCACGTCCAGATTGAGGACCGCCACGTACCGGTCCAGGGTTCCCTCTCCGAGGCGCGTGTCCACATGGTGGCGGGACCCGTAGAGCCCCAGCTCCTCCCCCATCCAGAAGGCGAAGCGGATGGTTCGGCGAGGGCGCTCCCCCGACGCCCGGGCGTGGGCGGTGAGGGTCCGGGCGATGTCCAGCACGGCGAGGGTCCCCGACCCGTTGTCCAGGGCCCCGGTGGCCAGGTCCCAGGAGTCCAGGTGGGCACCCACCAGGACCACCTCGTCCGTCTCTCCCTCCAGGTCGCCCAGCACGTTCGCGGCGGTGGCCCGCTCCATCCAGTTCTCCACCATGAGCCGCACCCGGAGCTCTCCGTGGTCCGAAAGGGATTCCCGGAGGCCCATCCCGGTGGCGTGATCCACGGCCACGGCCGGGATGTCCGTGGAGACGTCTCCCATGGTGGCCACGCCGACGGGCACCAGGGGACCCTCCCGGTCGTTCATCTGGATGAATCCCACCGCCCCCGCGGCCGTGGCCAGGGTGACCTTCTCCGTCCGATGCACCCCGCGGCCGTAGCCGGGGGGGGAGGCCACGTCCACCAGGACGATGGTCCCCCTGACGCGGTCCCCCAGGGCCTCGATCTCCTCGGCCGTCCCGTAGCCCGCGTCCAGGAGGGGGGCCTCCAGGTCGTGGCTCCCCACATGCCCCAGGGAGAGGAGAGGGAGGGGCCCCGAGCCGGCGCCCGCCGGACCCACCACCTCCAGGAGCGCCTCCCGCCGGTCCCAGGCCAGGAGCTCGAAGGGCTCCAGGCGGACGTTCTCCACCCCGAACGCCTCCAACCGACGCTGGACGAACGCCTGCGCCGAGTCGCCGGAAGGGAGGGCCGAGATCCGGGCCCCGATGCGGTCCAGGAGGGTGTCGGCGTAGACCTGGACCCGGGACTCCGCCAGGGCCAGGGCCACCACCCAGTCGAGTCCGGGGTCCTGGAGCCCCACCCCCGCGGGAAGCCCCCGGTCGCCGGGAGGGGGGTCCCCGTTGGCCCCGTCGGGACCGGCGCACGCCGGGACGGGGCCCAGGAGGCCCAGAAGGAGCAAGGGGACGAGCCCGATCGGCCCGCGAGGGAGGGCCCGGGCCCCCACGGACGGGACGGGGTGCGCACGCACCCCAGGGAAGGCTCCAGGGCGGCGGCCTGAGGTGGGGGACACGGTGTCGGTCCTTGGGGGAGGGGTGGGGAGGGCCGGCCCGACCGCGGCGGCCACCTGTCCGCAACCTCCCCGTGCCGGCCCGCGAGGTCAAGGAGGTGCGGGGGATCCTTCCTCGAGGGGCTCGTCCAGCAGGGTGCGTACCGCCCCCGCCACGTCGGGAGGGGAGAAGGGCTTGCTGAGATAGGCGAAGCGGGTCCCGGGCGCCCCGGCCCAGGCCAGCTCACCCTGGAGACGGCCGGACACGTAGAGGATGCGATGGGGTCCATGCTCGGCCTCCACCCGCTCGGCCAGCCCGAACCCGCTCATCCCCGGCATCACCAGGTCGGTGAGGACCAGGTCCACCCGCTTCAGTTCCCGGAGGGTGGCCAGGGCGCTGGGCCCGTCCGGCGCCTCCACCACCTGGTAGCCCAGCCCCCGGAGGAGTCGGGCCACGGTCTGGCGGCTGGGCGCGTCATCCTCCACCAGGAGGAGGGACTCGGTGCCGCCGGGCAATCCACCGGGCCCATCCGGTGATCCCCCCCCCGCATCGGCGGGGGCCAGGGCTCCCACGCCCGCTTCCACCCGCCTCCGCTCCTCGATCTCCTGGATCTCCGCCTGCAGGTCGAAGACCTGTTCCAGGGGAACCACCTCGGCCACCCGGACGGTGTTGCGGCCTGCCTCCTTCGCCTGGTAGAGGGCCCGGTCCGCCTCCGCCACCCAGAGCTCCGGGGTCCCCATCCCGGCGTGGTACTGCGCGATCCCGGTGGAGAAGGTGACGGTGCCCCAGGGGAGCTCCTCCTTGGCGAACTCCCCCTGGACCCGCTCCATGAAGATGCGGGCCCCATCGGCGTCGCACTTCTGGAGGACGGCCAGGAACTCCTCTCCTCCCCATCGGGCCGACAGGTCCATCCGGCGGGTGGCCCTCGCCAGGGCGGCGCCGAAGCGGCGGAGCACCTCGTCCCCCGTTCGATGGCCGTAGGTGTCGTTCACCCGCTTGAAGTGGTCCAGGTCCATGAGGACCACCGAGGCCGCCTCCCCCCGACTGGCGGACCCGAAGGCCGCCGAAAGGAAGATCCCGGCATGCCGCCGATTGGGAAGCTGGGTGAGGACGTCGGTGAGGGCCATGGCCTCGGCGGCGCGCAGCTTCCTGCGGAGGACCTCGGAGAAGACGGCCACCCCCACGCTCACCCCCACATAGGTGCTCACCATCCAGAGGAGGGTCCCGAAGGCAGGCGGCTGGAACCCGAAGAGGTAGAGGGCCGCAGGAACCAGGGAGAGGGTGGCCATCCCTCCCGCCAGGGCCAGCGACGCCCCCTGCCAACCCCGGTAGTAGGTCAGGAGGAAGGGAGGGATGAAGACGGTGAGCCAGAGGAGGATCCCCGACTCCTGCTCCATCCACTCCGGGGCCATGACGGCGCCCACCACCGGCGCGGAAAGGGCCAGGAGGGAAAGCACCAGGGCCCGGGGGGGAACCGGACCCTTGTCCCCCTCGAACCCCACCAGTCCGTCAGGCGCCGTCATGGTCGGGGGGTCGAGGAGGATCCCCGCCGCAGGACCGAACGCGACATCCGAGGGAGACCCGCCCGGGGGTCAGTGGGGTCCCGCATCCAGGGCCACCGCAGGCTCGTCGTCCACCAGGTAGCCCCGGAACCAGTCCATGTACTCATGGAGGCGCCTCACCAGGAGCCAGGGCTCCCCGGTCCGGGAGAGACCGTGGGAGGAGTCGGGGAAGAGGACCATCCGCACCGGCAC
>JBJHCB010000011.1:0-20524 GCA_050485805.1 Gemmatimonadota bacterium
GTCGCACCAGGGGGTCCCATCGGGTCTGGCGGACGTTCAGGAGGTTCTCGGCGTTGAGGAAGACGCTCCACCCCTCCCTGCGGAGCTCACCCAGGACCCCCAGGTGGACGTGGGGCCGCCCCTGGTTCCGGAAGGGATTGTCGTCCAGGATCTGCCGGCCCGTGAAGTAGCCCTCCACCCCCACGAGCCCCCGGTCGTGGTCCTCCCACATGGCCACCACCCCGGCGGTGTGGCGGGGGGTGAGGGGCACCTCCCGCCGGGGGGAAGGTCCGGAAGCGTTGGAAGGACCCGGCTCCGTGGACCGCACGTAGACATAGCTCCCCGTGACGGAGAAGTCGTCCAGGCGGTACCGGACCAGGGCCTCCGTTCCCGAGGTGCGGGTCTCCCCCTCCACGTTCCGGAGGCGCACCCGGGGTGCGCCCGCCGCCGTGGCTCCGGTGGGGACGAGCTGTACCGCGTCTTCCACGCGTGAGGCGAAGAGGGTGCCGTTCACCTCGAAGGGGCCCACCCTCCGCCCCGCGTCCACCGAGGCGGTGCGGGCCCGTTCGGCCCGGAGCCCGGTGGGAGGCGCCAGGCGGGAGAGTCCGGCGGCCTCGATCTCCTCCACGAAGGGGGTGGGGGCGAAGAACCCTCCTCCCACCGAGGCCCGGAAGGTCCAGGCCCCCGGCCGGTAGAGGGCGGAGACCCGGGGGCTCAGGTGGGAGCCGTACTCCGAGTGCCGGTCCCAGCGGGCGCTGACGGAGGCCGTCACCTCCGGGGAGAGGCGCAGCTCCCCCTGGCCGAAGAGCGCCGGGACGGTGAAGCCGTAGTCGAAGTCGGGGAAGGTCCGGGATCGGTACCGGTCGTGCTGGAGGGCCAGACCCCCGACCCATGCGTGGGCCCCGGCGGTCCCGGCCACCGCCACCTCCCCGAAGAGGGTCCCGTGGCGATCCCGCTCCGGGAGGTCGCCGAAGGCGTGCCGGTGGTCCTGGGTCATCCCCGATGCCCGGAGCTGGAGGGCGTGGGCCTCGCCCAGGGGCCGGGTCCCGGCCAGGCCCACGTCCAGCCGCCGGGTCCGAAGGGACTCGGGGAAGGGGGAGCCGTCGGGGAGGGCCACCCCGGACAGGGTCCCCCCCTCCCGGTCCTCCTCCATGACCCCCACCGTGAAGAGGGCCGAGCCCCCGCTCTCGCCCTCCCAGAAGAGGCGCGGCCGCAGCGTCCCCCGGCGGTAGCCCGCCAGGTCCGCCCAGCCGGAGCCGTCCAGGTCCCGGATCCCCTGGCGGTGGGCCCCTCCCAGCAGGGAGTAGCCCCAGCCCTCGGCAAGGGGACCTGACAGGAAGGCGGTGAGGTCCTGCCCGTCCCGGGTGGTGGCGTTCAGGAGGAGTTCCGCCGTGGCCTCCTCTTCCGGGCGCCGGGAGATGAGGTTCACCACCCCGCCCAGGGCGGCCCCTCCATAGAGCGCCGACGCCACCCCCTTCACGATCTCCACCTGCTCCAGGTCCACCGGGGGGATCTGCATGAGGCCGATGGAGCCGGCCTGACCCCCATACAGGGGAAGGCCGTCCGCCAGGAGCTGGGTGTACCGCCCCCGCATCCCCTGCACCCGGATGTTGGCGGCCCCCAGGGAGGGGGAGGTGGTCTGGATCCGGAGCCCCCCCGTCTCGTTCAGGAGCATGACGATGTCCCCGGGGGTCATGAGCATCTTCTCCTCGATCTCCTCCCGGTCCAGCACCTCCACTCGGAGGGGCTCGTCCTGCACCCTCCTGCCCGTCCGGGTGAGCCCCACGGTGATCCCCTCGAGCTCCACCGCACGGGGGGCCAGGGTGACCTCCACGCTGACCTCGGATCCGGCCACCACCCGCACCCGGGCCGAAGCGGTGAGGAAGCCCTCCCGGCGCACCTGGAGACGGGCCTCCCCCGGGGGAAGGATGAGGCGGGTCTCACCCGCCGCGTCGGTGGGGGGCGGGGAGACCGCAGGCGCGGGATCCGCCCGCACCTCGGCCCCCTCCACGGGTACCTGCACAGCCCCGGCCCCCGTCATGACCCGAACCACCACCGTCCCCCCTCCGGTCCCAGGGAGCTCCTGGGCGTGGAGGGGTGGCAGACCCGGGGCGCCGAAGCCCCCCAGGGCCATGAAGGCCACCACGCCCACAGGGAGGGCGAGCCGCCGCGGGCCGGGGATCTGGAGAAGGGTCCCGAGGTTCATGGACACGGAGGGCGGGGGGAGGGGGGAGTCGGGGAAGAGAGAGGCTGGAGCCGGCACCCGGGGGGGAGGCGCACCCGATCCGCGCACCCGCTGCTGGCACCCGACGAGCGCCTTCGATCCGCGCCTCCCTGGGAACCGCCCCGGAAGTGCGCACTCTCCAGGCCGCCACGCAATCCCCGCCCCTCCTTGCCCCGGCTCGGGGCGGCGGCGATCCTCGGGGCGCGTGCCGCTGGGTCCCGCCGACGCCCCCGTGCCCCCGGGTCTTCCCACCCCCTGCGCCACATCGGTGGCGACGCATCGATGACCCTCCCCATCACCGACCCCGTCCTCATCGTGGCCATGGCGGCCGCCATCTTCCTGGTGACCCCTCTCCTCATGCAGAGGATCCGGGCGCCGGGACTGGTGGGGATCATCGTGGCCGGCGCCCTGGTGGGTCCCCACGGGTTGAATCTCCTGGCACGGGACCAGACCATCGTGCTCCTGGGCACGGTGGGGCTCCTCTACCTGATGTTCATGGCCGGCTCGGAGATCGACCTCCACGGCTTCAAGCGGCACCGGAACCGGAGCCTCGTCTTCGGGGCCCTCACCTTTCTCATCCCGCAGCTCACCGGGACGGCGGTCTTCTTCTTCCTGCTGGGGTTCTCCTGGCCCGCCGCCGTCCTGGTGGGAAGCATGTTCGCCTCCCACACCCTGGTCTCGTATCCCATCGCCATGCGCTATGGGATCGCCAAGAACCAGGCGGTCACCACCGCGGTGGGGGGCACCATCATCACCGATACGGCGGCACTCCTGGTGCTGGCCGTGGTGGCAGCCTCCACCCGGGGGGCCCTGGATGCCTCCTTCTGGCTCCGGCTGGTGGTCCTCCTGTCCGCCTATGGAGCCCTCCTCTGGTTCGCCCTTCCCGGGCTCGGACGCTGGTTCTTCCGCCGGGTGAGGGCCGGGGGCATCTCCGAGTACCTCTTCGTCTTCACCGCCCTGTTCGCGGGCGCGTACCTGGCGGAGGTGGCGGGGATCGAGGCCATTGTCGGCGCCTTCTTCGTGGGGCTTGCCCTGAACCGCCTCATCCCCGAGCAGAGCCTGCTGAACAACCGCATCCACTTCGTGGGAGAATCCATCTTCATCCCCTTCTTCCTCCTCTCCGTGGGGATGCTGGTGGATGTCCGGGTCCTGGGGGCCGACCTGCGGGTCTGGCAGGTGATGCTGGGGATGACCCTCACGGTGGTGGCGACCAAGTGGCTGGCGGCGAAGCTCTCGGAGCGGCTCTTCGGGTACTCCCCGGAGGAGGGGTGGACCGTGTTCGGGCTCTCCGTGCCCCAGGCCGCCGCGACCCTGGCGGCCACCCTCATCGGCGTGGAGGTGGGCCTCTTCGACGACGCCGTGCTGAACGGATCGGTGATGATGATCCTGGTCACCTGCGTCCTGGGTCCGTCGGTGGTGGAGCGGTACGGACGGGCGGTGGCGCTCCAGGAGGAGAAGGCCCCCCACGACCCGGGTCGGGCGCCGCAGCGGATCCTGGTGCCCATGGCGAAACCGGCCACCGCCGAGGCGCTCATGGACCTGGCGCTCCTCATCCGGGAGCCCGACTCCCCGGAGCCGGTCTACCCCCTGACCGTGGTGCCGGCCGACGAGGATCGGGCGGGGGAGTTCGTGGCCACGGCGGAGAAGATGCTGAGCCACGCCGTCTCCCATGCCTCCGGCGCCGACGTGCCCGTGGTTCCCCTTACCCGGGTGGACCACAACTTCGCCAACGGGATCGCCCGGGGGATGGCCGAGAGTCGCGCCTCCACGGTGATCATCGGGTGGGACGGAAAGCGCACCACCCACCGCGGGATCTTCGGGAGCGTGCTGGACCAGCTCCTGGACCAGACCCGGCAGCAGGTCCTGGTCACCAAGGTGGGACACCCGCTGAACACCACCCGGCGGATCGTCCTGGTGATCCCGCAGGGGGCCGACCACGTCCCGGGGTTCCTGGAATCGGTCCGCACCATCAAGCGGCTGGCGAACCGGATGGGTGCGGTGATCCGGGGGTACGCGGTGGGAACGCCGGACCGGGTCTACCGGTCCCACCTGGACGCGGCAACGCCGGAAGCCCCCACCACCCTCACCCGTGTAGGGGGGTGGGGGGAGGTGGTGGACCGCCTCCCCACGGAGCTTCGCGCCGACGACCTGGTGGTGGTGCTGAGCGCCCGCAGGGGGTCCCTCGCCTGGGACCCGGCCCTGGAGCGGCTCCCCGGGTGGCTGGCCGAACTGGTGCCAGAGAGCTTCATCCTGATGTATCCGGCGGAGGTGGCGGCTGCGGTGGGGGCGCCCTCCGGGGAGGCCGCCCTCCCCCTGGACCTCGCTCCCCACCGGGTCCTCCTCCGCCTCCCCGGACGCCCGTACCGGGAGGTCCTCCGCGACCTCCTCGCCACGGAGTTCGCCGGGGACCCGGAGGTGCTGGACCGGGTCCAGGCGGCGGTGGCCCGGAGCATCCACGCCTTCACCCCCGAGGTGCAGCCGGGGGTCATCGTCCCCAGCGCCTCCCTGGAGGAGCTGGAGCGGACCCTGGTCTTCCTGGGGACCATCCGGGAGGGGGTGGAGGTCCCCGGGACCACTGAGGCCGCCCGGGTGATCTTCGTCATCCTCACGGCGGAGGACAGGCCGCAGGAGCACGTGAACCGGATGGCGGAGATCGTCCGCCTGACGGCGGATCCGGAACGGCTGCGCCGCCTCCTCGAGGCGGAGGACCCGGACGACCTGGAGGTGTGGGGGTTGGGGGACTAGGGGGCATCCCGCCGGGGCCCCCGGAGCCGGATCTGAGGCCTCTCGACGACCGCGCCAAGGCCCGCCCGACGACCGCACCAAGGCCCGCCCGGCGACCCCGCCGCGGGCACCCCGCCCGAAACCCCCGGCGTGCTCCCGGGTTGATCCCAGGATGAAAGCCTCCGACCTGTTCGTCCGCTGCCTGGAAGCCGAGGGCGTGGACCGCGTCTTCGCGGTGCCGGGAGAGGAGAACATCGACCTCCTCGAGTCCCTCCGCTCCTCGTCCATCGAGCTGGTGGTCACCCGTCATGAACAGTCGGCCGGATTCATGGCCGCCACCCTGGGCCGGCTTACCGGAAGGCCCGGGGTGTGCCTGTCCACCCTGGGGCCCGGCGCCACGAATCTGGTCACCCCGGCCGCCTTCGCCCAGCTCGGGGCCATGCCTCTGGTGATGATCACCGGGCAGAAGCCCATCCGATCCAGCAAGCAGGGCGCCTTCCAGATCATCGACGTGGTGGGGATGATGGCGCCCATCACCAAGTACACGCGGCAGGTGGTGGGGGCCCGGTACCTCCCGTCCCGGGTGCGGGAGGCCTTCCGCCGCGCCCGGGAGGAGCGGCCCGGGGCCACCCACCTGGAGATCCCGGAGGACATCCTCCGCGAGGAGGTGGAGGCCCGGCCGCTCACTCCCGTGGACCCGCGGCGCCCCGTGGCCGACGAGGAGGCCATCCGGCGTGCCGTGGAACGCCTGCGGGACGCCCGGCGCCCCCTCCTGGCCATCGCCAGCGGGGCGAACCGGACCCGGACCTGCCACCGGCTCCAGGAGCTCGTGGAGCGGTTCCGGATCCCCTTCATCACCACCCAGATGGGGAAGGGGGTCGTGGACGAGCGGAGCCCCTGCTACGTGGGGACCGCGGCGCTGAGCTCCGACGACTTCGTGCACCGGGCGGTGGAGGAGGCGGACCTCATCGTCAACGTGGGCCACAGCGTGGTGGAGAAGCCCCCCTTCATCATGGAGGAAGGGGGGACCGAGGTGATCCACATCGACTTCGGGAGCGCCGAGGTGGATCCGGTCTACTTCCCCCAGGTGGAGGTGGTGGGGGATATCGCCGAGTCGGTGCGGCGGATCATGGAGGGGTTGGGGGAGCGCCCCGAGGGGTGGGACATGGGCCACGCCGACGCCATCCGGAGCGCGGCGCGGGCCCACTTCCTGGAGCGGTCGCGGGATCCTTCGTTCCCCCTCCGTCCCCAGCGGGTCGTGGCGGACCTCCGGGCGGCGGCCCCGGAGGACGCCATCGTCTGCCTGGACAACGGCATGTACAAGATCTGGTTCGCCCGGGATTTCACCACCTACCATCCCAACTCCCTCCTCCTGGACAACGCCCTGGCCTCCATGGGCGCCGGGCTTCCCGCCGCCATGGCGGCGAAGATGGTCCATCCGGATCGACCTGTGATGGCGGTGTGCGGGGATGGGGGCTTCATGATGAACTCCCAGGAGCTGGAGACCGCGGTGCGCCTGGGGCTGGACCTGGTGGTCCTGGTCCTCAGGGACGACCAGTACGGGATGATCCGCTGGAAGCAGAGGGACATGGGGTTCCCGGACTTCGGACTCTCCTACGGGAATCCCGACTTCGTCGGGTACGCCCGCGCCTACGGGGCCCGGGGGCATCGGGTGGAGCGCGTCGAGGAGCTGGGCCCCCTGGTGGCCCGGTGCCTCGGGGAGGAGGGGGTCCACCTGGTGGAGGTCCCGGTGGACTACAGCCAGGACAACCACATCCTGAACGAGGAGATCCCCGCCCTGGTGGAGGAGCTGGGCTGATCCGGTGGGGGTGCCCCCGCCGATCCCTTCCGTCCCCCCCTCGACCCCCTCCAACCCCCTGGCGATGCTCCCGGGGCCCCCACATCTTGGATCGCCCACCCATCGGAGTGGACGTCGCCCCACCCGGAACGAGGAGCCGCTCCTGAAGACGTGCCAGGCCGCCCTCGCGGCAGCCGCCCCCACCCTGGCCGCCCCCACCCTGGCCGTCCTTGCCCTGGCCGCCTTCGCCCTCTCCCTCCCGAGCCGGGTGGCCGCCCAGGAGCCCGTGATTGAGCCCGTCCAGGAGCCCGTGCTCGGCCTCCTCACCCTGCCGGAGGTCTTCGGCGTCTGGGCGTGTGACGACTTCGTGCCCGGTGAGGTCCCCCTCTACGGCGCTCCGGGCTCCCCGGAGGCCACGGCCACGATCCGCGTGGACCGCGGCTGGACCTTCCACGATGTAGGTGGATGTGAAGGGCTGGAGGTCCGGGTGCACCCCGCCGGGGGCGCTCCGCCCCAGGAGCTTCCCACCACCGAGCACGCCTACGAGGCGCCGGCGGCCATCGTCCTCGATGCCCGGGACGGCTGGCTCCGGATCCGGACCGAGGAGGGAGGGGCGTGGCTCAAGGCGTCGACGGCCTCGGAGTTCTTTCCCCTGGAGGAGCTTCTGATGGATGCCCTGGCCTTCGTCACCGAGCACGCCGAGGGTCCCCTCCTCCCCTCCTCCGGGGCGACGACCCCGGATCCCGGGTCCCCCGCGCTTGTCCCGGGAACCGAGCTCCGGGTGCTGGGGAGCGAGTGGGTGGGAGGCGAGCTTCGGCTCCACGTCGAGCTCCTGAGCCATTCTCCATGCCTGTTCCCACCGGAGCCCACCGTGGTGGGAGCGGGGTGGGTGCGCGCCCATGGGGTGGGAGGGGAGCCCGCGGTCTGGTTCTTCTCCCGTGGTTGTTGAGGGAGGGGTGATGGAGAGGGCTCCGCGGGGGCGGTACCGGTCGACTCGCACAGGGGCACGGGAAGCCGTGCTGGTGCTCATGGGCGCGGCCCTGGCCTGCTCGCCGGATGCCGGGAGGGTCTCCCCCGGGGGAACCCTGGACGGGCTCGAGGCCCGGCAGGCCGAGTTCCTGGACGCCATGGAGGCCCGCGACGCCAGCCGGGTGGCCGGCCTCTTCGAGGACGCCGCCGTCCTCCACGTCGCCAACATGCCCCCGGTGGAGGGCCGCGAGGCCATCGCGGGCTTCTACGGGAACCTCTTCGGGTTCTTGCTGGCGTCCGCCGCCGTGCCGGAGCGCCTCGAGCTTTCGGAGGGCGGGGGGATGGCGTGGGGGATCGGGCGGACCACCAACGAGTTCATGGGTCCCGACGGGCCGGTGGCGTATGCCGGAAAGTACGCCACGGTCTGGCGTCATGGGGAGGGGGAGTGGCGAATCGTCCTCTATTCGGTGAGCAGCGACCACTCCGAGCCGGTCCGCTAGCGGGATCCCTCCTGATCCGAACGGCCCGTCCCCATCGGACGGTCCCCATCGGACCGCCCCATCGGATAATTCTGTTGTCATGTTCTGGGGCGGTGTGCATCTTGGCAGAAACCTCCCCACACCCGCCCCTCCCCGCCCCGGGGAACGGGCTACCAGGACCCAGCTCCGATGGAAATCACGCGCCTCCTGCGGGCCATGGAATCCGGCGATCCCACGGCTGCCGATGCCCTCTACTCCTCGGTCTACAGCGACCTCCACGCGCTGGCCGCACATCAGCGCCGCCGGTGGTCGGGCAACGAGACCCTGGGCACCACGGCCCTGGTCCATGAAGCCTTCCTGAAGCTGGCCCACTCCGAGTCGCCCTCCTGGTCCGACCGTCGGCACTTCTTCGCCGTGGCCTCCCGGGCCATGCGCCAGGTGCTGGTGGACTACGCCGAACGCAGTTCGGCAGCGAAGCGGGGCGGGGGACAGGCGCCCCTCCCCCTGGTGGAAGGCTGCATGGCGGCCTTCGAGGACGGGGGAGCAGAGGATCTGCTGACCCTCCATTCGGCCCTGAACGAGCTCGAGTCAGAGCATCCACGCTGGGTTCGCGTGGTGGAGTGTCGGTTCTTCACCGGGCTCTCGGTGGAGGAGACCGCCGAGATCCTGGACATCTCCCCTGCCACCGTGAAGCGGGCATGGAGCCAGGCCCGGGCATGGCTGGGGGCGAGGCTCGAGGCCGAGGGGGCGGCCACGCCACCCCCTCCCTGATCCCTTCCGGGTGCCCGTTCCGTTGGAGGGGAGGGGGCGGCGAGACCGGGGGACCGCCCTCCCGTTCGCCCCCGAGCCGGGAGGAGGCGGACCAACCCGACCCAGAGACCGCACCATGACCGATCCGTCGCCGCACCCCTCCCACCGGGTGGAAGCCCTCTTCCTGGAGGCCATGGAATGGGAGGAAGAGACGCGGGAGGAGCGGATACGGGCCGCAAGCGGGGATGATCCCGAGTTGGCGGAGCAGGTCCTGGCCCGGGTGCGGGCGACGGTGCGGGCCGATGCCTTCCTCCGTCGCCTGGGCGAGCGCCTCCCTGCGGAGGCCCGGTCCGGCGCGGACGGGGACGACGGAGGAGGCGGGATCGGGACTCCCGACCCGCCCGCACGGATCGGACCCTGGCGGCTGGTCCGGATCCTGGGCCGGGGAGGAATGGGGGCCGTCCACCTGGGGGAGCGGGAGGACGGGGCCTTCGAGCAGCGCGTGGCGGTGAAGGTCCTGGCGCCCACCGTGGGGTCCAGGATGGGCCGGGCCCGCTTCGATCGGGAGCGGCGCATCCTGGCCCGGATGGAGCACCCCAACGTGGCCCGCCTCCTGGACGGAGGGGTCACCCCGGAGGGACTCCCGTACCTGGCCATGGAATACGTGGATGGGCGTCCCATCGACCAGTACGTCCGGGAGGAAGGGCTCTCCGTGGACGCCCGCCTCGCCCTCATCCTGCAGGTGCTGGAAGCCGTGGCCTTCGCCCACGCCAACCTGGTGATCCACCGGGACCTCAAGCCCTCCAACATCCTGGTGGACGGGCGGGGGACGGTGAAGCTCCTGGACTTCGGGATCGCCCGGCTCCTGGCGTCGGAGGCGGAGGGGGAGGCGCCCACCACCCTCACCCGCGGGGGAATGGTGGCCCTCACCCCCGCCCACGCCAGCCCCGAGCAGCTGCGGGGGGAGGTGGTGACCACCGCCAGCGACGTCTTCTCCCTGGGGGTGCTCCTCCACCTCCTCCTCACGGGAGAGCATCCCTTCCAGAGGGAGGGGCGGGGGAGCCGGCCCGGGGGCGGGGCGGGCCAGGGGAAGGGGAGCGGGAGTGGGTCCTCCTCCCTGGAGCAAGCCATGCTCACCGGCGACCCCGTTCCCCCCAGCCAGCAGGTGGGGGACCCGCGGCTCCGAAGGCGTCTCCGTGGGGACCTGGACACCATCGTGGCCACGGCCCTCCAGCCCGCCCCGGAGCGGCGGTATGCCTCGGTGGATGCGCTCCGGGAGGACCTCCGGCGCCACCGGGCCGGCCTCCCCATCCGGGCACGCCCGGACCGGTTCGGCTACCGGGCCTCGCGCTTCATGAAGCGCCACGCCTGGGGCGTGGGGGTGACGGCGGCGGGCGTCCTTCTGGTGCTGGGTGGGCTCCTGGTGCACACGAACCGCCTGGCCGCGGAACGGGATCGGGCCGATGCCGCCCGGGTCCTGGCGGAGGCCGAGGCCCGGAAGGCGAGCGAGGTGACCGCCTTCCTCGTGGACCTCTTCCAGGCGGCCGACCCCTTCGAGGCCCAGGGGGAGAACGCCACGGCCCTGGAGCTCCTGGAGCGGGGGGAGTCGCGGCTGGAGGAGCTCTCCGGGGAGCCCGGGCTCCGGGCCGAGCTGGCCGGTGTCCTGGGCTCGGTGTATGAGAACCTGGCTCGCCATGCCCGGGCTGAGGAGCTCCACCGGGAGGCCGTGGACCTCCTTCGCGCGGGAGGGGCGGGCGGCCCGGAGCTGGCCCAGGCCCTCACCCGATGGGGGCTGTCGCTGGGGTCCCTGGCCCGGGTGGAGGAGGCGGAGGCAGCCCACCGGGAGGCGCTGGAGGTGGCACGGAGCGGAGCGGGGCAGAGCGACCCCGGGGGTGCCGTGCCAGGGGGTGCCGTCCCCGGAGGGAGGGGTCCCACCCTGGACCGGGTGGCGGGGGTGGCGCTCCACAACCTGGGGGCGATCCTCCGGCAGCGGGGGCTCCACTCCGAGGCGGAGGAGGCGTATCGGGAGGCCGTGGCCCACCGGTCCAGTCTGGGCGACTCCCTGGAGGTGGCCTCCTCCCTCTACGGGCTGGGCACCGTCCTCTATGCCGCCGCACGCTTTCCCGAGGCGCTGGAGGCCTTCCAGGAGACGGCGTCGGTCCGGAGCCGGATTCTGGGTGAGGATCATCCCCTCACCCTCTTCTCCCTGGCAGGGATCGCCGGAACGTGGAGCGCCCTGGGGGAGGTGGCCGAGGCCCGGGCCGCCTACCTGGAGATCCTGGAGCTCCGGCGCCGCATCATGGGCCCGGATCATCCGGATGTGGCCACGACCCTCCACCAGCTCGCCATGCAGGATTGGCTCGATGGCGACGTGGAGGGGGCCGAGAGGTACTGGCTCGAGGCCCGGGAGATCCGGGTGGCCGCCTTCGGCCCGGATCATCCCACCCTGGCCGGGATCGCCAACAACCTGGCGGCGGTGGCCCGGGAGCGGGGGGACCTTCCCGGTACCGAGGCCATGCTCCGGGAGTCCCTCCGCATCTACCGGGCCGCCTACGGGGAGCGCCACCCGGACGTGGCCCAGGGGATCCACAACCTGGCGGCCACCGTGGCCGACATGGGCCGGTTCCCCGAGGCGGAACGCCTCTACCGGGAGAGCCTGGCCATGCGGATGGAGCTCCTGGGAGAGGAGCACACCCACACCGCCCACTCCCTCCACAACCTGGGGCGGTTCCTCACCGCCGTGGACCAGTGGGACGAGGCGGAGGAGTTGGTGGAGCGGGCCCTGGGGATCCGGACCCGCGTCCTGGGGGAAGGCCACCCCGACACCGTGGAGAGCGCCGACATCCTCCGGAGGGTGCGGGAAGGGAGGCCCTGAGGATCGGCGGCAGGCCGACGGGTCCCCCCTAGCGGGTCCCCATGAGCCCGGCGCGGGGAGGATCCCGTTCCTACGGTGGGGACCGGGCTCGCTCCGGCGGAGCGACCGGACCCACCCCGGGGCCGGTCCCGGTTCCGGGGGTTCCTTCGCCCCTCCTGCCAGCGAGGTCCCATGCCCCCCCTTCCCCCTCCGTCCCCGCGCACCCTCCGCCCCAGCGCCCTCGGTGCCAGCGGCCTCCGTCCTGGCCCGCTCCGCTCCGGCACTCTGCTCCCGGGCATCCTCCTCTCCGCGCTGCTCTTCGCCGGCTGCGGAGGGGGGGATTCCCTCCCGGGGGAGGGTTCCTCGCTGGTGCAGCGTTTCCTGGACGAGGCGGAATCCGCCTCCGGGGACGCCGCGCCCCCCGCTGATCTCTCCCAGCCCCCGGTCCCCGGATGGACCATGCTCCACCCCGCCTGCCCCTTCCCCCTCCGGCTCCAGGTGCCTCCCGGATGGGCGCTCGAGGAGGGACCGGCCAGCACGAACCGCCTGACCCTTCAGCGGGACCGGATGACCACCGCCACCCTGGGGATCTCCATGGTGGGGGGGGACGCCGCGGTGGGAGACCGGATCCGGGAAGTGGAGGCCAACGACCCCTCCGTGGTCCGTCTGGCCGAGGTCCGGTACGGAAGCCGGACCGTCCCGGTCCACGGGGGCGCGGAGCGCCAGTTCGTCCGCGCCTACCCCGCGGTGGCGGATTGGGGGGTGGCCCTGCAGATGGCGGTGGTGGAACTCCGGCCGGAGAGGGACGGGGAAGGGGGTCCCCTGGTGGACGAGGAGACCCTGGCCCGGATCGCGGCCACGCTGGAGCCGAATGGCTGCTGAGGACGGGTTCGCCGGGCGTCCGGTGTTCCGAAGGTCCCTGAACGAAGGCACGTCCTGAAATGAGCGTCTTCCATCCGCAATCTCGCCTCCCGCCGGCCCATGGGGTCACTCGGCGTTGCCGGCGATCCATCCTGCTGGCCGCAGTGGGGCTGGTACTCCTGGCCGCACTGCCCCAGCCGTCTCAGGGACAGTGGCGCACCACCGAGTGGATCGTCACCTGCTCGACGGAGTTGGCGACAACCTTCGGACCGGACTACTGCCTGCGCGGGTCGATTCCACCTGCTCCCCCCGAGGTAGGAAGCATCCGATGGGTCCTGGAGGACGCCAGCCGCTGGTTCGAAGGGCTCGCGTTCCCTGAGCCGCGCGTTGCTTCCCGGGGAGTCGGAAGCCTGCCGGTTGCCCAGGCGATGTGGCTTGAACGCCGTGATCCCCGTTGCCACGTCTACCTCTGCATGGAGCTCGCGCGCCTTGAAGGAGCCCTTGGGCATTTCATGAACCCTTCCGGGCAACTCCGCCTCCACGCCGTCCGGGACGACGACGGAGAGGTTCGGGGCATGGATCGCCCCCGGGGCGCGATCGAAGTCCACGAACTGTTCCATGCGGTGACCGTCCCGATCCTCTGGCACAACCCCGGTTATCGAGAGCTGCACGGGAGGGGAGCGCAGAAGAGGTTGGGATGGCTCGTGGAAGGACAGGCGGAGCTTGCGGAGTTACAGTGGCTCGCGCATCGAGGACAGGCCATCGATCGTCAAGAGCGTGGCCATTTTCGTGCCTTCTTCGATCTACCCCTCCATCTCCCGGTGGCTGATTCCACCAACACTCCCGAATGGAACCATTGGGCCTATGGGGCCTGGGAATTCTGGGATTTCCTGGCCGCTGAGTTCCCAGGAAGGGGTGGTTTCCAAGCGGTCCACCGATTCTGGGAGGTGTTTCCCGATCACCCACTGGACACCAATGGGCTCGCCGCCCTGAACGCGGCCCTCCAGGACCTGGGCGCCGATGGGTTCACGGATGTCTATCTCGAATTCGTCCGGCGGCGCCTCACCACCCCTTGTCACTTCAGCGGACTCGGCGGTGAGTGGGTCGGTAGGCATCCGGTTCGCCAGCTGTGTCGCGAAGGGGACGAATCAGGGTCATCCCTCCAGACCCTGCAGGGAGGGGACAGCGTCCGGGTGGAACTGCCCAGAAGAATGGTGGCCACCAGCGCCCTCAGGGTGGCCGTGGACGTTCCGGAGGGGGAGGTGGGGCGCCTCATCATTCGGGTCCCTCCGACCGAGACAGACCCCGACCTCCACCTGGTGGTGGACTCGGTCCGGGTGGACCGGCCCGACCCCCAGACCGGGTTTCACCCCCACGGACCCAGGAATACCTATCGGGCCGTGATTCCGCCCGGGCGGACGGAGTTCTTCGTCCGCCTGGCCTACGTACCATGGGACCTGTCCAGAGCCGCGGAGGGATCCCAGTCGGTGGACCTGCTCCCTGCCAAGCTGGACCTCATCCTCTGGCACGAGGTGGCGGCGGTGACCGTGACCGGCGGTCTGAACGTCCAGATGGACGCCGAGGCCTACGTGGGCTATCACCCCGAGGAGATGGACCCGGTAGCGGTGGCCCGAGGGGCGGCCCGGGGGCTCATCGACGTCCAGACCATGTCGTTCCCGGACACGGAGGAGGGGCGGGCGGCGCGGGAGGAGATCCGCCGGGCCGTCGAGGGTGCCCTCGGGGAGCTGGAGGAAACGCCACCACCCGCAGGGGGAGGGCCCGAGGGCTCCATGTGCGTGGTCGTGGTCACGGTCTTCGACGACGCCCACCGAAGCCTGGTCCAGATCGATTGGGAGGGGGCCGGCCCCTTCTTCGGTCGCACCCATACGGGACTTCCCATGGGTTTCCTCTACAACGCCCAGGACGCCGTGTACGGCAGTTTCAAGAACCTCCTCCAGGCCCAGCGCATCATCGAGGACCCATCCGCGCAGCAGGCCTTCCGGGGCTGGGCCTCCGGGACGCTTCCCCTCAGCTTCCGGGACGCCCTCCTCTCCTCCATCAACGTGACCACCGACGCCGACGCCGGTGGGGCGATGCGGGGGATGCTCAGAGCCCTGGCCGGAGTGGCCGGCGGGCTTCCGGGCGGTGCGCCCACGCCGGCGCGTGCCTTTGCCAGGGGTGACGACGAGTTCGCCGATGCCTTCGAAGGAGAGGGGGAGCTGGAGATCCACCGGAGTGGAGACCTGGTGACGGGAGCGTTCCGGTTCACGGGAGAGTCCCTCGGTCCCGGTGGCACCGTTCCCGTCCAGGTGCAGGGGACCTTCACCTCCGCCATCGGTCCCCTCCTGGACCAGATCCTGGAACATGGGTGCGAAGGGGAGGTGGACGAGACCCAGCGAGGGCGTCCGGAGGTCCGCTGGGCGGCGGGGGGTGATGGTCCCTCGCCGGAGACGGATCCGGCGGGTGGGGACAGGGGGCCCGAACCGGGGGAAGATGAGGAGGGGGGGTGGTATGTTGCCCACGAAGGCCTCACGGATCCCCCTGAGGAGGGGGAGGAGGCCATCGCCCACGCCCGGCTGGCCCAGGAAGAGGAGCGGGCGGCCCGGGCCGGACGGGGTCTCCCGGGCGACCTTCGTCTCTCCTTCCCCGGCGCACCCGTGCTCCTCGCCGGCGCCGGTGCCCTGTCGGCGGAGCCGAGCCCGTGGTGGGGGATCTCCGTCCCACGGGGGCTGCGGCGGAGTCGCGCTCCTTCGCCTTGGTCCCGCGACTCGATCCGGGCCGAATCGCGTCCTGTGGGCTTCCGGCGGCTACGCACCGCTTCCTGTTGGACCGCCTGGTGGGCGGTCCGGCCCTGGTCGGCTCCGTCCGCGTCGAGGTGGATGTCCCGGGGGAGACGGTCCTCGTGGAGCTCATCGTCGGGGAGGGAGACGGCTACGTCCTCTCCATGGGGGGGGTGCGGGGTTCCGCCGGCCCATGGACCCAGGGGCCCGGGGGACTCCGGGCCGCCGTGCAAGGGGGGTGGCTGGGGGTGTTCCCACCGGGAGGGGAGGAGACGGCCCACTGTCCTGGGGCCGTGGACTTCGAGGTTCTCCTCACCGGGGCCGGGGATCCCTGACGGGGCCGGCGAACGGGGAGAGGGGCCGTCCAGCCGCCCTCGGGACCTACTCGGGTGGGTCCTCGGCCCGCCGGACCACCGGAACGATGAAGTGGAGGCTTCCGGGCAGGGTGCGGCGAGAAGCGGGGGGCTCGTGGGTGGAGACCTCGAGCTGCCAAAGGCTCGCCCCCGACCCCCGGGTGCGGCTGCTGGGTCGCCCCTCGGAGGGGAGATGGTAGAGGAACTCCACCACCGCCCCCTCCGGATGGGTTCGGGCTTCCAGGGCGTGCCCCTCCTGCCATCCCTCGGCGTA
The DNA here is from genome assembly GCA_050485805.1 of Gemmatimonadota bacterium. Classification (GTDB taxonomy): domain Bacteria; phylum Gemmatimonadota; class Gemmatimonadetes; order Longimicrobiales; family Gaopeijiaceae; genus T3Sed10-66. Next base: position 16,046 of record JBJHCB010000011.1, read on the forward strand.
GATGCTGGGTCCACCGGGCCGCCGCCGGGGCATCTGGATGAGGTGACGAAGCGTGGCCCGGACTTCCCGGATGGCCCCCGGAGGATGCGGGAGGACCACGCGGGTCGACAGGGGAGCGCCCAACGCCCCCGGGCCGTGGGGAAGCTCGAGCCGGCATTTCCCCCACGCTCGCAAGCGCCGCCCCTTGATGCGGAACGCCAGGAGGGCGCCGAGTCCCGGGACGAGCACAAGGGTGAGCGCCGCCGCGAGGAAGCCCGCCTCCAGAGGGGCGGGCGCCGACATGGCTGCGGCCAACCCCATCATCACGCCCCCTGCGGACAGCCACACCAGTCCCACGGCCAGGAGGACCCTCGGGGGTGCGTTTCCCGGGTCGGGACTCAGGACCAGGGGCGCCTCGGCGGCCTCCCCTGGTGCATCGGTGGGCTGGAGATCCGCCGCCTCGAGGGCATCGTGTCGGACCAGTTCCGGATACTGAACCCGGACGAACCGACCCACCGTTCCGTCGGCGTTCACCGGGATCGGGCGGACCGCCCATCTCACCAGGCGGAAGAGGGCGTAGAGCATGACCAGCCCCACCCCCAGCGACCGGAGCCCTTGTGCGGTCTCGTCGGTGAGCAGCTTCACGAACCCGTCTAGGGTGAGCGCGCACCCGGGCATCAGCAGGAGCATCGCTCCGGCGGGAACGAAGAAGAGGATGCGGATCCCCGAGCGTGTGTGGGTGGGGCGCGGGTCCGTCACGGTGCTCCTGGATCAAGGGGGCGGATCCGGGGAGGCCCCGTCGGCTTCCCGCCGAAGCTCCCGGGCTTGCCCGAGCAAACGGGAATCCCATGGGAACGGGATCAGCGGCCAGGCTTGGGACTGAGCCCCCCCGGGACGTTTCCCCGTTGGTGAGGGGGAACGCGAGGCGCGCCGCTGGTCCCGTTGGATGCGGTGCCCTCTCCATCCGTCGAGCCTGGGAGGTCATCATGTTCCGCTCCACTTGTTCGTCATCGACACATGATTCCCCGCGTACCTCCCCCGTGGGGTTCACCCTGGCCCTGGCCCTGGTCCTCCCCATGGCCGCCGGATGGGGGTGCGCCGCCGGCGGTGGCCTCATGGACCGGGCCACCGAGTTGGCGTCGGGACGAGTCATCGACCGGATGGAAACGGAGTTGGAGGAGGGATTGGGGTGTGCCGTGGACGACGAGGCTTGTCTGGAGGCCCGGGCGGCGGAAGCCCGGGGGATGGAGGGTGCCGGCGGGGCGGATGCCCAGACGGCGCCGCTTCGTCCCGGAGAGGGAGCCTGGGCGAACTTCGACTTCGTACCGGGGAGCCGGATCCTGGTGGCGGACGACTTCGCCACCACCCCGGTGGGCGACTTCCCGACGTCCCTCGACTTCGTACAGGGGAGCCTGCAGGTGGTGGAATGGCAGGGGAGCCGGCTGCTGGAATCCACCGGGATGAGTCGCTTCCGGGTTCCCGTGGGGGAGCCGCTTCCGGAGCGATTCTCCATCGAGTTCGATCTCTACAAGGGGAGTGCGGCCTTTGACGAGACCGGCGTGGTGACCGAGCCCTGGTCCTCTTCCCTGGGCGCCTACCGGGGGAGCTACATCCACCTTGGGGCGGCAGGCCAGGGGGTGAGCGTGGGATTCCGCGGGCGGGAGGCGCCGGTGGCGGGAGTGGTGGACGATCGATATGCCCGGGAACTCGTCACCATCCGGGTTCGGGTCGATGGCGACAGAGCCCGGATGTACCAGAACGAGGTCCGGGTGGCCAACCTGCCCAACGCGGCCTTCGTCCGGGGGGACCAGGTGGAGTTCAGGCTCCGGGGGTCCGACGACGCCCCGAGCTACCTGGCGAACCTCCGCATCGCCGCGGACGACGCGCCCCTGGAGCAGCAACTGACCGCGGACGGCCGCGTGGTCCTTCCGGGGATCCACTTCGATTCGGGACGGAGCGATCTCCGCCCCGAGTCAACGGGGACGCTGGATCAGGTGGCCGGGCTCCTGCGGAGCGACGTCGGGCTGAGGCTCCGGGTCGAGGGGCACACGGACGCGGTGGGAGACGCGGAAGCGAATCGTCGCCTTTCCGAAGCACGGGCCCAGGCCGTGGTCCAGGATCTGGTGGAGCGGCATGGGATCGATCCCACCCGCCTCGAAGCCGTGGGCTTCGGGGACGCTCGCCCCGTGGACACGAACGAGAGCCCCCTGGGCCGGCAGAGGAACCGGCGCGTGGAGATCGCCCTCCCCGGGGAGGGACGCTGAGGTCGCTCCCCGTCGATTCCCTTGTCTCCGAGGAGTCGCCCTGACCACCTTGGCGCATGGATCCTCCCTCCAAGGCCCCCGTCGATCCCATGGCCCCCGTCGATTCCCTGGACGGCCTCCCCCTCCGGGCGCTCCGGGTTCCGGTGCAGGGAATCACCCTGCGGGTGATGGAGGCGGGGCCCCCGGAGGGGCCCCTGGTCCTCCTCCTCCATGGCTTCCCGGAGTTCTGGTATGGATGGCGGAAGCAGATCCCGGCGTTGGCCCGGGCCGGCTACCGGGTCTGGGCGCCGGACCAGCGGGGGTACGGGGCCTCCGGGAAGCCCCGGGGGGTGGCGGCCTACCGGGTGGAGACCCTGGCCTCCGACGTGGTGGGGCTGATCCAGGCCGCAGGGGTGGAGCGGGCGGCGGCCGTGGTGGGGCACGACTGGGGAGCGGCCGTGGCGTGGTGGGTGGGGATCGCCCATCCCGACCGGCTCCAGCGGCTGGTGATCCTGAACGTCCCCCACCCCTCCCGGAGGGTCATCCGGGCTGCCGTGCGGAAGCGTCCCCGACAGCTCCTCATGAGCTGGTACATCCTGGCCTTCCAGCTCCCCGCCCTCCCGGAATGGCTCCTCCTGCGTCGGAACGGGCGCGTCCTGGCCGGGAGCCTGCGGGGGCGGACCCCGGAGTCCATCACCTCCGAGGACCGGGCGCGCTACCGGGAGGCATGGGCCGTCCCTGGGGCCATGACCGCCATGCTGAACTGGTATCGGGCCATGCTCCGCCACCCCCCCCGCGCCCGGGGATCCACCCGGGTGGAGGTCCCCACCCTCATCCTCTGGGGGGAGCGGGATCGGTATCTGACGAAGGAGTTGGCACCCCTGAGCCTGGAGCGATGTGCACGGGGGCAGCTCCGGACCTTCCCCGACGCCACCCATTGGCTCCAGCACGACGAACCGGGTGAGGTGAATCGGGCCATCCTGGCGTTCCTGGAGCCTTCGCCCAAGGCCGGGGGGGCGGCGTGAACGTCCGGGTGGACCGGGACGAATCCCCCCTGGGAAGCTGGGTTCTGGCCAGGCTGGAACCCGGGGTCCCGCCTTGGGCCGCAGAGGGGATCTGGTGTTTCGAGGGACGCCTGAACCTTCTCCGGGAACGACATTTTCCCTCGGGCCGACTGGAGCTGGTGGTGCAGCTCCGGAGCCGCTTCCTGGATGCGACCCACGGGGAGCCGGATCCGTTCCCGGCCCGGTGTCTGTCGGGGATCCAGCTCCGGCCGGACGTCATCGAGGCGCCCCCGGAGCACACCTCCGTGGTGGGGATCCGCCTCCACCCCCTGGGGGCCTATGCCCTGGTGGGGCAGGCGGCCGGGGAGCTGGGGGATGGGACGGTGGATCTGGACCTCGTTCTGGGAGAGGCCTCCCGGGAGCTCGGCGAGCGATGCCACGCCGCACCCACGGTGGTGGAGCGGGTTCGGGCGGTGGCCGGGTGGGTGGCTCGCCGGGTGCTCGGGGGACCCACGCCGGACCCCGCCGTTCGCTGGATCGTCTCCGAGCTCGAGGGAAGGGGCGGTCGCGCCCGGATCGCCGAGTTGAGGGAACGCACCGGATGGTCCGCCACCCGCCTCACCGAGGCGTTCCGGCGCGAGGTGGGGGTGACGCCCAAGGTCTTCGCCCGGATCCTCCGCTTCCGGACCGCCATGGATCGCCTCGCCGCAGGGGAAGAGGATCTGTCCAGGGTCGCCCACGCCACAGGGTACTATGATCAGGCCCACTTCAACGGAGAGTTCCGCTCCCTGGCGGGAATGACCCCGTCGGACTACCTGTCGGGGCTCCGCTTCCCCGGTGCCCGGAGCCTGGCGGAGGAGGCTCCCTGAGGGGAGCCGGGGGCGAGGGAGGGGAGGGGCCGGACCCCTCTGTACCTCCCCGGCCTGCGTGGTTTTTTCCAAGACGCTCCCGGCCCCGAGTGCCCATCTTGGGGTTCGCCGGGCCCCCACCCCATCGCCCGTCGGGGAGGTCCGGATCTTCATCCCATTTCTCGATCCAGGGAAACCCATGAGCGAAATCGCAAACGCCGCGCCGAAGGGCCGCCCCACCGTGTCCCCGTACCTCATCGTGGACGATGCTGCCCGCCTCATCCAGTTCGTGGAGGCCGCCTTCGGCGGAGCCGTCCTGGAAAAGGCGGAGGACGACCAGGGCGGGGTCATCCACGCCGAGGTCCAGGTGGGGGACTCGGTCATCATGCTGGGGTCGGCCAACGC
>JBJHCB010000012.1:0-19594 GCA_050485805.1 Gemmatimonadota bacterium
TCCCAGAAGAACACAACCAGGCGCTACACCCCGATGACCACGTGGAGATTCGTGAGGATCGTCCCGTCCTCCTCCACCACCACCCCGGTTCCCAGTCCTCCCCCCCGGCGGGGGGCAGGGGGAGTGTCGGCGCCGTTCCCCTCCAGGGCCTGGGGGTCCACGGCCTCCGGGTCCTCGCCCATCTCCTGGACCCGCACCACCGACGGGGCGATGACCCGGTAGGCCTCCGACTCCACCGAGGGGGCCCGGGGCTGGTTCTCCAGGGTGTAGAGGACCGCCATGTCGATGTCCCGCTGGGTGAGGGGAGGCGGGACCGGCCGCATGGCGCCGTGGAGGAGGACCACGAGGAGCATGAACACCGCGCCACCCAGGAGGAGAGCCGGGCGCTCGTGGCGGCGGAGGAAGGCGACGGTCCCCTGGCGGAGGGTGGATGGGGCCTCGTCCAGGGCCTCGGCGCTTCGGCCCCCGGCTTCCCGCGGGTCACCGGGCTCGGGGCGAGCGCCCGTCCCGCCCTCCGAGCTCCTGGATCGGCTGTAGAGGGGAGAGCGGGTCATGTGGCGAGGTGGATGGGGAGGAATGGGTCGGGTGGAGCCCCTTGGCCCAGGTCCCGCGGCCGGGTCGCCCCACCTCACCTGCCTACCAGGAACAGCAAGATTGGGTCCCTGCCCACGTTCCCGACAGGGGGCGCGGACGGGGGGTGCGGTCCGGCCCCCTTCCTGTGGACTCCCGGGGTGGGACGAACGTTAGGCCGTCGGTCCCCTCGCTGCGTCGGAGGGCCACCGACTGGTGGCGGTTCGCCCCCCGGCCTAGCTTGCCCCCGGCGTTCCCCGTTCCCTGCAGCCCACCGGACCATGTTTCCATCGCCCGCCCGCCTCTCCCTCCTCGTCCTCCTTCCGGTCCTGGTGCTGGCGGGATGCGAGCCCGACGACGGATTCAGCGCCGACGAGGTGGCCCGATGGCAGGCCCGGGCGGCCAACGTCACGGTCATCCGGGACGACTGGGGGGTGCCCCACATCTATGCGCCCACCGACGCCGACGCCGTGTTCGGCCTCATGTACACCCAGGCCGAGGACGACTTCCCCCGGGTGGAGCGCAACTTCCTGAACTCCCAGGGACGGTTGGCCGAGGCCGAGGGGGAGGGGGCCATCTGGCGGGACCTCCGAATGAAGCTCTTCATCGACCCGGAGGAGATGCAGGAGCTCTACGCGGAGAGCCCGGGCTGGCTGCGGGACCTCATGGACGGCTGGGCCGATGGACTGAACTACTTCCTCCACACCCACCCGGAGGTGGAACCCCGGGTGCTCCACCGGTTCGAGCCCTGGATGGCCCTCACCTTCAGCGAGGGGAGCATCGGCGGGGACATCGAGCGGGTGAACCTGGCGGAGCTGGAGGCCTTCTACGGGCGCCCGGAGCATGAGCCCGGCGAGGGGTCGTCGGGCCCCTCCGCGGTGGAGCAGGACGGATGGGGGATCCGTCCCCTCATGGCCTCCGCACCCCGGGGAGCGCTGCAGCCGGCCAGCTCCCTGGTGACCCCGGACCCCGAGCTCGAGCCCCTGGGCTCCAACGGGATCGCCATCGCCCCCGAGAACACCCGGGACGGACACGCCCTTCTCCTCATCAATCCCCACACCTCCTTCTACTTCCGCCATGAGGCCCATGTGGTGAGCGAGGAGGGACTGAACGTCTACGGCGCCCTCACCTGGGGTCAGTTCTTCGTCTATCAGGGCTTCAACGAGACCGCGGGGTGGATGCACACCTCCAGCTCGGTGGACAACATCGACGAGTTCCTGGAGACCATCGTGGAAGGGGAGGACGGGCTCCACTACGTCTACGGGGACGAGGAGAGGCCGCTGACGGTGCGGGAGGTGACGGTCCCCTACCGCACTGCCGACGGGGGGATGGCGGAGCGGCGATTCACCACCTACCGGACCCACCGGGGACCGGTGGTGCGGGAGGTGGACGGCCGCTGGGTGAGCGTGGCCCTGATGGAGGAGCCCATGCGGGCCCTCATCCAGTCCTGGTCCCGGACGAAGGCCCGGAACCTCGACGAGTACCTGGAGGTCATGTCGGCCCATACCAACTCCTCCAACAACACCCTCTTCGCCGACGCCGAGGGGAACATCGCCTACCTCCACTCCAACTTCGTCCCGGTCCGGGACACCCGCTTCGACTACAGCCGTCCGGTGGACGGGAGCGATCCCGCCACGGACTGGCAGGGGATCCACACGCTGCAGGAGTCTCCCAACTCCATCAACCCCGCCACCGGCTTCGCCTTCTGCACGAACAACTGGCCCTACTCGGCGGGAGGGGCCGACAGCCCCGACCCCGCCGACTTCCCGGCCTACATGGACCGGGGCCGGGAGAACCCCCGGGGGATCCATGCCCTCCGGGTCCTGGAGGGGCGGACGGACTACACCCTGGAGGAGCTGCGGGCGGCGGCCTACAGCCCCGACCTGCCGGCCTTCGACACCATGATCCCCCCCCTGGTGGCGGGGTGGGACGGTCTGCCGGAGGGGGATGAGCTGAAGGAGGCCACGGGGGAGGAGGTGGCGGCACTCCGGGACTGGGACCGTCGGTGGGGCCTGGAGTCCGTTCCCACCTCCCTGGCGGTCTTCTGGGGAACGGAGCTCCTGGCCCGGGTGCAGGGGGCGGCCCAGGCGGCGGACATGGACCTCTACGCCTACGCAGCCACCCGGACCTCGCCCCGGGAGCGGCTCGAGGCGCTGCGAACGGCATCCGCCCGGCTCACCGAGGACTTCGGGGACTGGCGGACGCCCTGGGGCGAGATCAACCGCTTCCAGCGCCTCACCGGGGACATCGACCTGCCCTTCGACGACGATCAGCCCTCCACCCCCGTGGGCTTCACCTCTGCCCGGTGGGGCTCCCTGGCCAGTTTCGGGGCCACCCCCCGGGAGGGGACCCGGCGCTGGTACGGGACCAGTGGGAACAGCTTCGTGGCGGTGGTGGAGTTCGGGGAACGCCTCCGGGCCGTGGCGGTGACGGCCGGCGGACTGAACAACGACCCCGCTTCACCCCACTTCAACGACCAGGCGGAGCGCTACGCCGCAGGGGACCTCCGCCCCGTCCGCTTCCATCGAGAGGACGTGGAGGCGGCGGCCCGGCGGACCTACCGACCCGGGGAGCGCTGAGCCCCCCGGGTCGCCGGGTCCAGCCCCTTCGTCAGATCCCGTCGACGATCCCGTTCAGGGTGGGGCTGGGGCGCATGGCCGCCTCTGCCCGGACCGGGTCGGGCAGGAAGTAGCCCCCGATGTCCTGGGACGGCCCCTGGGCCTCGGTGAGTTCTGTCAGGATCTGGTCCTCGTGGGCCTCCAGGGCGGAGGCCACGGGCCGGAACCGGTGGGCCAGGTCCGGGTCCTCGGTCTGCTCCGCCAGGGCCTGGGCCCAGTAGAGGGTCAGGTAGAAGGTGCTCCCCCGGTTGTCCAACTCCTTCACCTTCCTGGATGGGGAGCGGGAGTTGTGGAGATACCGGGCGGTGGCCTCGTCCAGGGCATCGCCCAGGACCCGGGCGCCTCGGTTGTGGAAGCTCTCCCCCAGGTGCTGGAGGGAGGCCGCCAGGGCCATGTACTCGCCCAGGGAGTCCCAGCGCAGGTGCCCCTCCTTCAGGAACTGCTGGACGTGCTTGGGTGCGGACCCCCCGGCGCCGGTCTCGAAGAGGCCGCCTCCGTTCAGGAGGGGGACGATGGAGAGCATCCGAGCGCTGGTGCCGATCTCCAGGATGGGGAAGAGGTCCGTCAGGTAGTCCCTGAGGACGTTCCCCGTCACCGAGATGGTGTCCTCTCCCCGCCGGATCCGTTCCAGGGAGAGGGCCATGGCCTCCACCGGCGCCAGGATCCGGAGGTCCAGGCCCTCGGTTTCATGCTCCGCGAGGGTGGCCTCCACCTTCCGGATGAGCTCCGCGTCATGGGCCCGGGTCCGGTCCAGCCAGAAGACCGCCGGGGCCCCGGTGGCCCGGGCCCGGTTCACGGCGAGCTTCACCCAGTCCCGGATGGCCACGTCCTTCGTCTGGCAGGCCCGCCAGATGTCCCCCTTCTCCACCCGGTGCTCGAGGAGGACCGTCCCCTGGCCGTCCACGACGCGCATCGTCCCCGGGCCGGCTACCTCGAAGGTCTTGTCGTGGGAGCCGTACTCCTCCGCCTTCTGGGCCATGAGTCCCACGTTGGGGACGCTCCCCATGGTGGCCGGGTCAAGGGCTCCATGGGCCTGGCAGTCCCGGACCACCGCATCGTAGATCCCGGCGTAGCTCGAGTCGGGGATGACGGCCTTGCAGTCCTGGAGCTCCCCCCTGGCGTTCCACATCCTTCCCCCATCCCGGATCATGGGGGGCATGGAGGCGTCGATGATGATGTCGCTGGGGACATGGAGGTTCGTGATCCCCCGATCCGAATCCACCATGGCCAGATCGGGACCTTCCTCGTAGACGGATCGGATGTCCGCCTCGACGGCGGCCCGCTCCTCCTCGGGGAGGGTGGCGACCCGGGAGAGGAGGTCTCCGAGCCCGTTGTTGGGGTCCACTCCCAGCCGGGCCAGGGTCTCGCCGTGACGGGCGAAGACCTCCCGGAAGAAGACCCGTACGGCGTGGCCGAAGAGGATGGGGTCGGAGACCTTCATCATGGTGGCCTTCAGGTGCAGGGAGAAGAGCACACCGCGCTCCCGGGCGTCCCTCACCTCCCCCTCCAGGAAGGACACCAGGGCGGTCCGGCTCATGAACGAGGCATCCAGGACCTCGCCCTCCTGGAGGTGGAGGCCCCCCTTGAGCTCCGTCACCGTCCCGTCCTCCGCCACGTGCTCGATGCGGGCGGAGGTGGCCCGGTCCAGGGTCACGGAGCGCTCGTTGGAGCGGAAGTCACCCGAGCCCATGGTGGACACGTGGGCGTCGGATTCCCCGGGCCAGGCCATCATCCGCGGCGGGTCCTTCCGGGCGTACTCCTTCACCGACCGGGGTGCCCTCCGGTCGGAGTTCCCCTGGCGGAGGACCGGATTCACGGCGCTCCCCTTCACCCCGTCGTAGCGGGCCCGGATCTCCCCTTCCTCCGGGGTGGTGGGCTCGTCGGGGTAGTCGGGCAGATCGTACCCCGTCCCCTGGAGCTCGGCGATGCAGGCCTTCAGCTGCGGCACGGATGCGCTGATGTTGGGAAGCTTGATGACGTTGGCCTCGGGCTTCTCCACCAGGCGACCCAGCTCGGCCAGGTCGTCCGTGATCCCCTCGACCCCCTCCAGACGGTCCGCGAAGGCCGCCAGGATGCGGGCCGCCACCGAGATGTCCCGGGTCTCCACCGGGACGCCCGTGGCTCCCGCGAAGGCCCGGATCACGGGAAGGAAGGCGTGGGTCGCCAGGGCGGGGGCCTCGTCGGTCCAGGTGTAGAGGATGGGAGGTGATTGGCTCATGGAGGCATGGGGGCTGGATGGGTGGGATCGCAGGGGCTGTGGCCACAGCGTGCCAGGGCGCCGGACTTCATGGGACGGCGAAGCGCCTCGGGAGGTCACCCGGGGGTCGACGCCGGCCAGGACGTGGATGAAAGCCAGCCTAGAGGGTACTGCCGGGGGGGGCTCCCGACCAGTCCGGGGGCGCCCCGGGCCGTGCCACAGGACCCCTCTCGCCCGGCCTCCCCGGGTCCCCTCCCCTCCGACGCTTCCCCATCGGAACGTCGGACCCACCGCAGAGGAGCTTCCGGGGGCACGGTTGTTGCCCTTCCGGGGGCGTCGCCCGAGCGGACGGGCGGCTCGTCGCCTACCTTCGCCGGATGGGCGGAGGGGCAGAAGGAGAGGCCCGACCGAGGAGGGCAGGGGATGCGGATCTGTATCGTGGGCGGCGGCGCCATCGGCGGATTGGTGGCGGCGGGGCTGTCCGACTGTGGCGTCCGGACAACGATCATAGATCGGGGGCCACGCCTGGCCCAGCTCCGGGCGGACGGAGTGACCGTGGCGGACCCCGACGGCGGCGTCCGCACGACGAAGGACATCACCGTCTGGGGGTCCTGCGCCGACGCGGGGGCCCACGATCTGGTGATCCTGGCCGTGAAGGCCCAGGTGCTCCCGAGGCTGGCCGGGGAACTCCCCCACCTCTTCCACGGGAACACCGTGGTCCTCACGCTCCAGAACGGCATCCCGTGGTGGTACTTCCAGCGTCATGGGGGCGACCTCGACGGGACCCGGATCCCCAGTCTCGACCCCGAGGGTGAGTTGGCCCGGGCGGTGGATCCCCGTCGGATCATGGGATGCGTGGCCTACCCGGCCGCAGAGATGGATGGGGAGGGGGTGATCCGGCACGTGGAGGGGAATCGATTCGCCATCGGGGAGCTGGACGGCGAGTTGACGGACCGCCTGGCCGCGGTGGCGGAACGGCTGACCTGCGGCCCCCTCCGATTCCGCCCCATCCGGGACATCCGGGCGGAGATCTGGCTCAAGGCGCTGGGAAGCGTATCCCTCAACCCGGTCTCGGCCCTGACCGGGGCCACCATGGCGGGAATGCTCCAGGCACCGGAAGGCCGGAGCGTGATCCGGTCCCTCATGGAGGAGGCGGCCGCCGTGGCCGGGGCCCTGGGCGTCACCCTCCGGAGGACGGTGGAGGAACGGATGGCAGGGGCCGAGCGGGTGGGAGCCCATCGCACCTCCATGCTCCAGGACCTGGAACGGGGGGAGCCCCTGGAGATCGATGCCCTGGTGACCGCCATCCGGGAAATGGGGGCCATGGTGGGGCGTCCGACTCCCGCCATCGAGGCGGTGGAGGGGTGCCTACGGCTCCTCCAGGGGACCCGGGAGGCGGGCCGTGCCCCGACCCGGGAGGAGGAGGAGGTCCTGATCCGGCCCATGGTGGAGGAGGATGTCCCCGCCTGCATGGCCATCCTGGACTCGTGGCAGATGGCCCCCACACCCGAGCGGGAGGACGCGGAGCGGTCGGGGATCCTGGTGGAGAACGCCTTCGTGGCGGTGCACCGGGGACGGATCGTGGGGACCGCCGGCTGGTTTCCCCTCTGCCAGGAGGTGGCGGAGACGGCCAGCCTGGCCGTGGATCGGAGCTGCCGGGGGCTCGGGGTGGGGCGCCTCCTCCAGGAGGCCCGGCTCACGGCCATGCGGGAGCGGGGATTCAAGCGGGTCCGTACAGAGACCGACCGCCCCGAGACGATCCGATGGTACAAGGAGAAGTTCGGGTACCGGGAGGTGGGAAGGAATCCCAAGAAGCATCCGTTCAGCCTTCCCGACGTGGACGAGTGGACCGTCCTCGAGCTGGAGCTCTGACCGGGTCTACGGGGGGACCCGGGGCCGGCCCCAGGAGGTGGGCCTCCAGGAAGCGACCCGCCACCTCCGAGAGGCGCCGGAGCCATTCGCCGTGGTAGGCGTCGAAGTGTCCGATGGGGAACTCCCGTAGCTCTCCCCGGGGGAGACGGCGCGCCACCCGGCGGGTCGCGCCCAGGGGACAGATGGCGTCCCGGGAGGCGCCCAGGAGGAGGGTGGGGACCTCCACCTCCGAAGCCCGCCTTCCCGGATGGTAGCGGAGGATCTCCAGGAAGACCCGGGCCGGGACGCGACCGGACCACTTCGACCCCGGGTCCACGATGGCCATGTAGCCCTCATGGCTGTCCGGGGAGGCCAGGAGCGCCAGCCCCCGCTCCCGCACCACCGCCACCCTGAGGGGCGGGAGGGACAGGCGTCCCCGGATCGCATCCGCGAGTCCCAGCACCACCGCAGGGACATGGTATCGGAGCGGGTAGGCCAGGGTGCTGGCCCATCCGCTCACGTAGGGGATCTGGGAGACCACGGCCCCGACGCCTGCGGGGGCCCGGGCCGCCACGGCCAGGACATGGCCCCCCGAGAACGACGTGCCCCATAGGCCGATCCGCGCCCCGTCCAGGCGGGGGTCCCCCCGGACGAAGGCCAGGGCCGCCAGATAGTCCTCCACCTGGCGGCGTGGAGAGACCAGGTAGCGCGGCTCTCCCGGGCTGTCGCCGCAGTGCCGCTAGTCGAAGACCAATACCGCCATGCCCCGGGCCCGGAAGGACCGGGCGAAGGGCGCCAGTCCGAAGCTCCGTTCCGAGCCGATCCCGTGGGCCATGACCACCACCGGGACCGGGTCGCGTCCCCCGGACGCCGTGGGGAGATACAGGTCGCCGGCGCACCATCCGTCCCCGGAGGAGAAGGAGACGGAAAGGGGAGGTGGGTCCATCATGGTCCGGGGCGGTATGGGTAGGAGGGCGGAGGCCCGGAACGGAGCAACGCTCCTGGCCGGGGTCGGGCAGGACCGTGGGCCAGGGCACCGGGCCTCTCCGCTTGTCGACGGCGAGGATGGGGGTGCCGGGGGGGAAAGTCCAGGATCGGGTCCCGCCGGGGACCCCGAGGGCGGAGTCGGTCCAGGTGGGGAACGCCTCTCGGGATCCGTGCCGCGTCCCGGTCCAACGCCCTGGATCCGGGACCTCCCGGTCCGGGGGCCGTGTACAGGGGGGTCGGCCCGCCACGCCCGGAATCCCGTTTCCGGCCACCTCCTCCCCCCTCGGAGCATTCCATGATCCCCTCGACCCGTCCCCTCGCCGTGGTCCCTCTCCTGGCCCTGGTGGTGGCCTTCCTCCTTCCGGCCTCGCCGGCGCTGGCCCAGGACCGGGGGCAGGGGACGCAGGTCACCGGGCTCGTGGGGGCCACCTTCTCCACCCTTCGCGGTGTGGACGGGCTGGACAGCCGGACGGGGACCCTGGCCGGGGTCTCCCTGCTCCTTCCCTTGATGGGTCCCCTCTCCTTCCAGCCGGAAGCCCTGGTGGTGAGCCGGGGGGCGGAATCCGGATTCCGGACCGGGATGGAGCTCAGCACCTTCGAGCTCCCCCTCCTCCTCCGCCTGAGCATCACCCCCCGGTCGAACCTCACCCCCCATCTCTACGCGGGTCCGTACCTGGGGATCGAGATCGACTGCACGGTGGACGGGGTCTCGGCGGACTGCGAGGACTTCCCCGACCTGAACACGAACACGGTGGACGTGGGGGGGATCCTGGGGGGTGGGGTGAATCTCCTGGCGGGCCCGCTCCTGGCCACGGCAGGTCTCCGCTACGGCTTCGGGGTGTCCACCCTGGCCGAATTCGACCCCTCCGACGCCCGGGAGGCGGCCCGGCATGGGGCCTTCTCCATCTACGTGGGGGCGGGCTTCCGGCTGGGTGGTCGGTGAGGCCACCCCAAGGCCCTACGGCGTAGCCGCCCAGCCCTCCAGGCGGCGCCGGGCCTCGTCGAAGCGGGCCTGGAGGCGGGGGATCTCCACCCCTGCATACCCGCTCCTGAGGCGATCCTCGGCCACGTCCAGCGCGCGGAGGAGCTCCGTGGCGGAACGGGCGGCGGCGTCGTCGTCGCGGCTCCCCACGGATCCGATCCAGACCGGGCTGGTGTGGGCGAAGGGGGCCGCCGCCATGACGGGCCACTCCGGGGCCCCTCCCCGGGCCCGGACGGCCATCCACCCCCCGTCGGGCAGCGTCACGCGCCCGGAGTAGCTCCGGCGGCCGGGCGCGTCAGGGCCGGGAAGGGTCTCCACCACCCGGCCGTTCACCACGATCTCCACCCACTCCACCGCGGTGGGGGAGCGGAGGTCGAGGGTCCACCCTGCGCTCCCCCCCGGGACCACGCCCCCGGGGCCCACGCCATCGCCCACCCGGAAGTCCAGGAAGGGGCCGGTGCTCACAAAGCTCCGTCCCTCCCGGAGGGCCTGAAGGTAGGCGGTCCAGTTGCGTTCCTCCCCGGTATGGACGAACACCCGGGTGGCCCCCACGGCCATGGTTCGATAGAAGTCGGTCATGACGTCGGAGCCGGCGGTCGCGGCCAGCGGGATGCCCAGGTTCAGGATCCGATACCAGAGCTCGGCGGTTCCCAGGTCGTCGCTCCACAGGCACACCACCTCCAGGGCGTCCACCTCCCCCAGCACCGCGTCGGCGATGAATCCCACGGGGATCTGGCCCTCGTTCCCGGGAGTGAAGGGATCCGGACCCGAGACGGGGTGGACGTAGGCCCCCATCCCCCCCTGGTCCCGGCCGAACCGCAGGGCGTCGGCGTTGGGGCGGTCGTCCTCTCCGTGGATGGGATAGCCCGGACCCCAGATCCAGGGCCAGAACAGCTCCCGGGTCCCCACCAGGGCCACATGCCCCAGGAAGTGGGAACGGACCTCCTGCCCGAAGGCCAGGAAGGGGGGAGAGGCATCCCGGCGCCAGCTCCAGAACTCCCGTTCCCCGAAGCGGTGGTGGAGGTTGGCCAGAAGGGGCGAGGCGGCGTCCAACGCCTCCCCGGCCACCTGCTCCGCCAGGGCGGCGGGCGCCACCTGGAAGGGCCCCCCGTAGTTCAGGTGGAAGTGGTGATCCCCGGAGAGCCAACCCTCCGCGGCGGCGTCCCACAGGGGGGCCAGCGTGAGGGTCACCTCGGTGACGCCCCCCGCTTCCACCGTCACCCGTTCCCGGACCAGGGGGGTGGCGAAGCCCTGGACGGCCAGCACCTCTGCGTCTCCGGCAGGGAGCTCCACCTCGAGGACGCCGGGGGAGTAGACGAAGACCCGTCCGTTCTCCCCGTCGAAGCGGGGCTGCCCCCGCTCCGGGAGAGCCGGGTGACCCCGGGCGTCCCGGATGCCCAGGCGAGCGGGGACGGGAGCGGCTTCTCCCTCCTGCACGGTACGGATGCGCAGGCGGCCCGTGGGCTCCCCCCAGTCCCATCCGCGGATCTCCACCTCCTCCGCCTCTCCACCGGCGGCGGGGATGCGGAAGAGGGCCATGGTCCCCTGGGGGGTGGGGTGGGAGAACCACGCCCAGGCGCCGTCGGGGCTCCATGCCGGGGCCAGGGGAAGTCCGTCTCCCCGGGCAAGGAAAAGGGGGAGGGTGGGCTGTTCCAGGTCCACCCGGTGGAGCTCCCATCCCACCGCCACGGGCCAGTTCACCAGGAGGGAGCGCCCGTCGGGGCTCAGGGCGGGCCGGGCCTGGCTCGCGATGCTGCTCTCCAGGAGGATCCACTCCTCCCCCGTCTCCAGGTGCCGGAGGCGGACCTGGTCCCGCCCCCCCGCCTTGGACAGGTAGAGGAGATGGACCCCGTCGGGATGGGGTTGCGGGCGGAGCTGGATTCCCCCCTGGGAGGTGATCCGCTCCTCCTCTCCGGTGTCCAGGCGCATCCGCCAGAGGTCCGGCGTCCCCTCCCGGGCGGAGCTGTAGTAGAGGCTCTCCCCGTCCGGGGAGAAGACCGGATCCAGGAGGAGGGCCGGGGCCCGGATCTCCCGGATCCCTTCGCCGGTGGCGGCGTCCAGGATCACAAGGTAGGTCTCCCTTCCGGTATCCCGCACCAGCGCCAGGCGTGTCCCGTCGGGAGACCAGGCGGGGCGGGCGTCCACCTCTCCTCCCCGGGTGAGGCGGGTGGCCACACCACCCTCCAGCTCCAGGAGCCAGATCCACCCCCGGGACTGGAAGGCCACCCGGCGGCCGTCGGGGGCCGGGGCCGCCGCCAGGGGACCCACGGCCAGGGTGGGGAGCTCGTAGCCCTCCACGTACACATGGTGTCCGTAGCCCTGGAGCTGGGGGTACCGATGGGTCCACTTCTGGGCGTCCACCCCCTGGGGAGCCAGGATCGGCGCCAAGAGGAGGGCGAGGGCGGAGAAGCCGGGAAGGAGGCGGCGCATGGGGAGGGCCCTCAGGGGCCGGGGGACCGGTGCAGGAGGGCGGCCGCCTCCCGAACGGTCCCGCAGTGGATCTCCACGGTATCCCCCTGGCGGCGTGCGTAGCCTCCGGCCAGGGTCACCGCCACCGCCAGGCCGGCGGCCCGGCAGCCCTCCAGGACGATGCGATCCCGTTCCCGGAGCCCTTCGAGGGTGAGGCGGAGCCCCCCCAGCTGGTCCTCCCGGTAGGGGTCGGCCCCGGCCAGATAGAGGACGAGCCCGGGCCCCTCTCCCGACGCGGCGTGTTCCAGGACGGAGGGGAGGTGGGTCCGAAGGAGGTCCAGGTAGGCCCCGTCCTCCATTCCGTCGGGGAGCCCCAGATCCAGATCCCCCGGGGGCTTCTCCAGGGGATAGTTCCGCTCCTGGTGCATGGAGAAGGTGAAGACCGACGGGTCGTCCCGGAAGATGGCGGCGGTTCCGTTCCCATGGTGGACGTCCAGGTCCACCACCGCCGCCCGGGCCACGGCTCCCTCCCCCCGGAGGACCGCCGTCGCCACTGCCACGTCGTTCAGGGGACAGAAGCCCTCGCCATGGCCGGCGAAGGCGTGGTGGAACCCTCCCCCCAGGTGCACGGCCACGCCGGCCTCCAGCGCCAACCGCCCCGCCAGGAGGGTTCCCCCGCAGCAGAGGGTGGACGCCCGGCCAAGGGCCTCGGTGAAGGGGAGCTCCAGGCGCATTTCCTCCAGGGGAGAGAGGGACCCCGAGAGGATGGTCTCCACCCAGGCGGGTGTATGGGCCGCCAGGAGCTCCTCCCGATGGGCGAGCTGCGGGGGGTGGAGGGCGCCGGGGTCCAGGGTGCCCTCCGCCACCAGTCGCTCCTTGGCCAGCCGGTACTTCACCGTGGGGAAGACGTGGGCCCCGATGTCCACCTCGTACTCCGGGGTCCAGATCCAGGGGAGGGGGTCGTTCATGGGGCCTCCGGCGGGGGGGCGGGGCCGGGCAGGGCGTCGCCTGCCCCGAGGTCGGGGGAGGGGATCCCGGAGAGGCCATTCCCTGGAAGACCTCCCGGTTTCCCGCCAGGATCCGCTCCACCACCTCGGGGCTTGTGGCGGTCTCCCACTCCCCGCGCTCCTGGGATCCGCCCAGGACGATCCCGTCGCTCCGGGGGAACATGTAGGATCCCCCCGCCGGGGTGATGTAGTCCACCTCGGGCTGGGGAAGGAGGATGGCCAGCTGTCCCCGGATGGGGAGGAGCTCCGGGTCCCCGAAGAGCTCCCGACTGCCGAGTCCCGTACAGTTCACGATCCCGTCCTCCTCCAGGGCCAGGACCTCCTCCAGGGCGTGGAACTCCCGCGGGATGATCCGCCCCCCGCGGAGGAGCACCTCCTCCACCAGGGTGGGGAGGAAGACGTTGGGTTCGATGAGGAGGGTGGTGAAGCGTCCCACCCAGGGGGAGGGGAAGGGGTGCTCTCCGGGGCCGAACTCCTCCTCGTCGTAGAAGAGGTCGGCGATGGGTCCGCTCCGCCCCGGGGAGGGCGAGCTCCGGAGCACGTAGTTCTCGATCCACCGCACCCCGTGACGACCCCCCACCAGCGTCTGGTAGCGCGCATGGGAGAGGCGGGCCGCCCGCTCGTACTGGGCATCGAAGGCGGGGGTGGTGGCGCCGGTCTGGAAGACGGTGAAGGGGGACCACTGCCCCCCTCCCACGTTGGAGGTGGTGTGGGGAGGGAGCTCCCGGGCATAGAGGGTGACCCGGTGCCCCCGGTCCTGGAGGAGACGGGCCGTGGTGAGCCCCAGGATCCCGCAGCCCAGGACAGCGAAGGAGCGATCCGCCTCCCCGGCGGACGCCTCCGAGGCCAGCTCCACCGCCAGCTCGGAGCTCCCCCACGCCAGGGAGATCCCGCCGCCCCCGTGGCCGTAGTTGTGGACCACCGACCGCTCTCCGAACGATTCGGCCCGGACCACGAAGCCCGAGGGCCGGTAGGGCCGGAGCCCGGCGACGGTCCGGATCACCCGCTCCCGCGCCACCCGCACCGGCGGGAGGGGACCCACCCCCTGGGAGGCGTGGGGCCAGGGGGCCGCGGCTTCCGGATCCCCGGGGACCCGGACCGCGGGTCCTCCGCATCCTCCCAGGAGGAGCCCTGCCCCGGCCAGCGTTCCGGTGCGGAGGAAGGCGCGGCGGGAGAGGGAAGGGGACACAGAGGACTCGGCTGTGGGGGGTGGCGCCGGGGGCCGGGGCGCTAGGCCCCGGCGAGCTCGTCGTACGCCACCGCCAGCGCCGCCCCGGCGTTCAGACGCTCGTTCAGGGGACGGTGGTCCGGGAACCCCGGGATGGCGTCCACGGCCAGCACCTCCTCCCGGGAGCGGCCGTCGCGGTGGGCCTCCGCCGCCTCCTCCAGCAGGGCCTCCAGGAAGTCCCCCTGCACCCGGACGTCCTCCCGGGACCCGGTCACACCGAACTCCGGGCGGCCATGGCCGAAGACGTAGACGGTGTCGGCATCATGCTCCGCCACCACCGCCGCGATGAGGTCGGCCCACCCCCGCACCGAGGCGCCCCCCGGCCGGTCGATGAAGGGATAGGCCCGGTTGAAGACCAGGTCCCCCATGTGGACCACGTTCGCCTCCTGGAACAGGACGGTGCAGTCCCCCCCGGTGTGGGCGGCACCGTAGTGCCGCGCCCGGATCCGCTCGTCGCCGATCTCCAGGCTCCACTCCCGGTGGAAGGTCTCATCGGCCAGGGCGTCCGCGGCCTCCTCTCCGGCGGTCCCGGCGTGGAGCTCCCGGGCCCGGGCGTGGGCCACGATCTGTCGGGTCTCCCCCCGGAAGACGGCGTTCCCCCCCGTGTGGTCGCCATGGTGGTGGGTATTCACCAGCACATCCACGGGGCGTCCCCCCCGCCCCTCCAGCCCGTCCAGGAAGGCCCGGGCGGGATCGGGGAACTGGCTGTCCACCACCCCGATCCCCTCGCCGTTCACCAGCCAGCCGATGGTCCCCCCGCTCTGGGAGTAGATGCCCACGTTCCGGCGCAGGAGCCGGAACTCCCGGGGGATGTGGCCCAGGGGCGCAGGTTGCAGGTCGGACCCGGGTCCGCCGGACGGAAGGCTCCGGCTCGCCCCCCGGAGATGGCCGGGGAAGGGAAGGGACCCGGCCAGGGCGGCCAGGGCCGAGGTGCGGAGGAAGTCCCGGCGATTCCAGGTCATGGCTCGAACTCCGTGGCGTGGGGGGTGGGGGACCCAGGGAGGAGGGAGGGACCCCGCCTGCGGTCCCTCCCGGGTGTCTCCACCGGGGATGGACAAAGTGGAGGTCGAGGGTCGGGGTGACAATCCGGGGGGGATGGCTCAGCCCCTGTCCGGGGAGGCCCCCTCCCCCCGCCCTTCCAGCGCATGGGCGACGGCCACCACCGCCACGCCCAGGGCGGCGAGGCCGGCCACTCCGGCGATCGCCGGGTGGTCCGACCAACGGTTCAGGACGATCCCCACCAGCGCCCAACTCACCGCGGCCCCCACCCAGGGGGTCCGGAGTCGCAGGATGGTGAAGATGGCGGCTCCCGCACCCACCAGGACCAGGGCCACGGCCCATACCGGGTCGGGGATCCCCCATCCGGACCAATCCCAGGCCACCAGGAGGGCCGTCACGTTGGCGATGAGGGCCACGGAGATCCACCCCAGGTAGATCCCGAACGCGGCTCGGGGGAGGGTGCCCCATCCGGACCAGCCGTTCCGGACCCGGGGGTCCAGGAGGTGGTTGAGCCGGAGAAGCACGCCCAGGAGCCCCATCATCACCCCCACCGAGAGGAGGACCTGTTCGTGGTGCCACGCAAAGATCCAGGCGGCATTCAGGACCGAGGAGAGGGCGAAGGCGGGGGCGATGGCCCGGGCCGCTCCCCGGTGGGCGGGAAGGAACTGGACGGCGGCCCACGCCGCCACCAGCAGGTAGATGACGCCCCAGATGGAGAAGGTGATCCCTGCCGGGACGAAGAGGTTGGGGTAGAGGGCCGATAGCTCCCCGGTGGTCCGGCCTCCCAGGGGGAGGCGGTTGGCGAGGGCGTTCACCACCAGGGCGACGAGGAGGGCGAGTGCGGCCAGGATTCTCATGGGAGTAGCGTATCCCCGTGGGGGCCATCCCGACATCCCCCCCGGGCCTCCCACCGGCGGGCCGGGGACGGCGGTGGGAGGGGTGTCGTGGCAGGACTGGCCGAACCGGTCGGGATGGCGCATCGTGACCCTCCGGCCCGTCCACACCGTCCCCCGGCGGTGCTGGAGCGGGGGCATCCCCACCCCTCCGGAACCGACCCCTCTCCCAGGAGGTCCCCGTGGCCCCTGATGCCATGAATCGCCGCGACTTCGCCCGCCTCTTCGCACTCGGGGGGTCGGTGGCGCTCCTGGGGCATCCGGCGGTCCGGGAGCTCCGGGCCTCCGCCGGGGGGCCGGTACTCCGCCCCGACGGGACCCCGGACTGGGCCGCGGTCCGTGCCGAGTTCCTCGTTCCCCGGGAATTGGCCGCCCTGAACGCGGCCAACCTCTGCCCTTCCCCCCGCCGGGTCCTGGATGCCCTACAGGGGGAGAACGAGACCCTGGACTCGCGGCCCCTCCCGGAGGTACGGAGCCGGATGACGGGCGTGAAGGAGCCGGTGCGCGTCCAGGTGGCCGACTGGCTGGGCGCCTCGCCCGAGGAGATCCTCCTGACCCGGAACACCAGCGAGTCCAACAACTGGGTCTCCGCCGGACTGGAGCTCGGGTCGGGAGACGAGGTGGTCATCCTGGCGGACAACCACCCCAGCGCCGGGGAGGCGTGGCGGGCCAGGGCCCAGCGTTTCGGGTTCACGGTGCGGGAGATCCCGGACATGAATCCCCACCCGGGTCCCGACCGCTGGGTCCAGGCGGTGGAGGGTGCCCTCACCTCCCGGACGCGTCTCCTGGCCTTCAGCCACCTCACGAACACGGTGGGGGACCTCCTCCCGGCCGAGGAGCTCTGTGCCCTGTGCCGCGGGCGGGGCATCCTGACCCTGGTGGACGGGGCCCAGACCTTCGGCCTCCTGGCGGTGGACCTGGCCCGCATGGACCCGGACTTCTATACCGGGAGCGCCCACAAGTGGCCCTGTGGCCCGAAGGAGGTGGGGGTGCTCTTCGTGAACCGCAGGGCGCAGGGCCGACTCTGGCCGTCGATCTACAGCGCCTACCCGGGCGGGGTGGGGATCTCCCGGACCCACGAGGCCCTGGGACAGCGCGACGAACCCGCCCTCCACGCCTTCGGGGTGGCCCTCCGCTTCCTGGAGGGACTGGGGCCGGCGGCCATCGAGTCACGAAGCCGGGAGCTGGCCGACTGTGCGGTGGAGGAGCTGGGTCGGATCGACGGGGTCCACCTCTGGACCTCTCCCCACCCGGAGCGTCGGGCCGCGGTGGTGACCTTCCGCCCCGGGGCCCTGGACCCCCGGGGCGTCCTGGCCGCCCTGGAGGGGGAGGGGGTGGCGGCTGCGGCCCGGGGCGGTGGGGACCGCCCGGGTATCCGGTTCAGCCCCCACTTCTACAACGACCTGGAGGATGTGGAGCGGGGGGTGGCCGTGATCCGCAGGCTCCTCCGCCGATGAGCCCGGGAGCCCACGGGACCGGGCTCCCCCCGTTGGGGCGTCAGATGGGGAGGATGTCCTCGTCCACCTCTCCCTCCTCCCGCACCAGGGCCAGGATGGCCTGCTGAGGGACCACCAGGTACTTGGTGTCCTCGAAGGTGATGTCCACCGCCGCCTTCCGGAAGAAGATGGCGTAGTCCCCGATCCGGGCCTGGACGGGCACGTAGCGGGGCTCCGAGGACCCCTGGACCCGCTTCCACGGCTCGTCGTGGATCTCTGTGGGAGCGCCCACGGGGTTGCCCGGACCGGTGGCCACCACCTTCCCCCCCTGCACGGCCTGGTTGTCCACCGCGGTGGCGGGAAGGTAGAGCCCCACCCGGGTCCGGTCCTCGGCCTCCTCGGGCTGGATGAGGACGCGGTCGCCCACGACGATGAGGCGCTTTCTGGGAAGGTCGGACATGGGGGATGGGCAGGGGGGTCGGAGGGGGAGGGGGAGCCCCCCAACATCGCCCACCCCCCGTCCGCCCTCAAGGGGACGGGCCCTGGGACGCCATCAGGGGTCGGACCCGCCCTCGCCCCGGGGAGGGTGTCGGGCTCCCGACCGCGGTCCCACATCGGGATAGGGGGTGCGGAACCGCCAGAGGATCCAGAAGGCCACCCCCAGCACGGCGAAGGCGGCCACCCCCAGGAGCCAGCTCTCCCCGGTGAACTCCAGCCCCGCCTGCCCCAGGGTCAGGGCCATGGCGTTGTTGGCCGTGTGCCAGACGATGGCGGGGAGGATGGACCCGGTGAGGAGGGTGACGGCGGTGAGGATCACGCCCAGAAGGGCGGTGGAGGGGATCCGGAAGATCTGGAAATGGAAGAAGCCGAAGATGAGCCCCACCACCAGGGAGAGCCCCACCGGCCCGAACCGCCGCCGGAGCCCGTGGAGGAGCACGCCCCGGAAGGTGAGCTCCTCGGCGATCCCCGGCACCACCGCCAGGAAGATGAGCAGGTGCCAGAGGGGGATGTGCTCCGGCAGGAGCTGCTGCCCGAAGTTCTCCACGAGCTCGGTGGGGACCGGGATGACGAAGTCGGCCAGCCGGAAGATGGTGGCGGCGGCGAAGAGACCCGCAGGGGCCCCCAGGGCCACAGCCACCCACGCCGTGGGATGGGGAAGGCGGAGGGCCAGGGCCTCTCGGGGGTCCAGGCGGAAGTGCCGGATCACCAGCGCCGGGAAGGCCACGAAGACCAGGCCCACGCTCACGAAGGCCGTGACCCGGAGGTCGTCGAAGGCCAGGTTGAAGTCCATCAGGACCTTCACGGCCCAGAAGACCAGGAACCAGCGGAGGACCCGGTGCCGGAACAGGTCCGGCCCACCCAGGAACTCCTCCCGGGAAGTGTCCCCGGTGAGGAGGGACTCGTCCTGGAGCGCCTCCACCGACCTGCGGGTGACCCACGCCGCCGTTCCGGCGGTGACGGACCAGGCCAGGATGAGGAAGGGGATGTCCATCTCCCCCAGGAGGAGATCCCGCACCGCCAGGCTCAGGTTGGCGATGGGGACCGCCACGATGGCGGACCGGAGGGGGAGTTCGGGGAGAAGGGGTGCCAGGGCGGGGAGCATCATCCCCATGAGGACCGGGGTCAGGTAGAGCTGGGCCTCCTTGTAGCTCCGGGCGTGGGCCGAGGTGAGGAGGAGCACACCCGCCGTGAGGGCCACCACCGGGAGGTGGAGGAGGAGGAGACCGGCGGCCAGCTCCGAGGTGATGGGGACCGCGAAGGCGGCCCCTGTATCGATGACCCCCAGTCCCACGAAGACCCACAGGTTCACCATCTGCACCAGGGCGATGGCCAGGGCCACCGCCATCACCGCCAGGAGCTTGGCGGTGATGATCTCGTTCCGGGTGGCCGCCGAGGTGAGGAGGGTGGTGAGGGTGCCCCGTTCCTTCTCCCCCGCCAGCGTGTCGGTGGCCACGGCGGAGCCCCCCAGGAGCATGAGGCCCAGCACGATGAGGGTCAGGAATCGGCCGAGACGGGCCCCCTGCAGCTCCCCTTCGGTGGCCACGTCCATGGTCTCCACCGCCAGCACCGAGCCCGGCTCCACAGGGAAGCCGGCCGCCACCAGGATGGAGTCGCGGCGCCCTCCGCGGGCCTCGAGGAGGTGGGCGCGCAGGAGCTCCGCCCCCTCCCGGGAGGCCGTGCGGCTGGAGTGGAAGCGGACCCGCAGGACGCGGGCGCCCTGGAGATGGGGGGGCACCTCCTCCAGGAGGTCGTCCGTGTCGGCGGCCTCCATGGCCCGCCACTCCTCCGGGGTGAAGGCCTCGAGGTAGAGGTCCACCGCCTCCTCCTCCAGGGCCGCGGAAGGGTCCGCCACCGTCACCCGGCGGAACCGCGCCTCCGGCGCCTCCTCCCCTCCGTTCCCCTCCGTCAGGGGTGAG
>JBJHCB010000012.1:19604-19940 GCA_050485805.1 Gemmatimonadota bacterium
GGTGAGACCAGCCCCACGGCGAACAGGGAGTCGGTCCCGGCGATGGCGAGGCGGAAGGTCCGGGCCTCCTCCCGCTCCGCCCGCCGCTCCTCCACGCTGTGGCTCAGGAAGAGGAGACCGGGAATGAGGACCACCGGAAGGACCACCGAGATGAGGAGGGTCCGGACATCCCGGAGGAGGGTCCGCATCTCCAGGCCGAAGATGGCCCGGACGGCCGGGGTGAGCCTCACGGGGAGACGGTCTCCTCCCCAGACCCCGGGATCCCCTCCGCCGCCGCCTCCGCGGCCCTTCCGGCCCGTCCCCGGGCGAAGTGGACGAAGATGTCCTCCAGGTAGT
>JBJHCB010000013.1:0-19828 GCA_050485805.1 Gemmatimonadota bacterium
CGCAGGCCGCCAGCGCCAGGACGGTGGCCAGGGCCAGACCTCCCCCCTTCGCCCGCCTGGCGGCGCCCCCCCACGAACCCGCGCTCCCCATGGCTCGCATCGTACTCCTCCTCCTGGATTCGGTGGTTTCTCTCCGGCCGGGCCGATCCCGCCCGGCACGTCCCCCCCCAGGGTACGCCGCTGGGCCCGGAAGGAGCCGGCCTGCAGGTGCGCCCGGGCGCCTGCAGGCCGGCCGGGGACGGCGAACGATGGTGTCCCCGTCCGATGGCCTCCCCGTCAGGGGTTCCAGCGCAGCCCGACGAAGACCATCCGCCCCTTCCCCGGGAACCCCACCACCGAGGCATACTCCACGTCCCCCAGGTTCTCCACCCGGAGGGTGGCCAGGAAGGAGCTGAGCGGGAGTTGGATGTCCAGGTCCAGGGTGGTGTAGGCCTCCAGGGTGACCCGGGTGGCGGGGAACGTGGAGAAGTCCGTATCCACCCGGCTTCCCACATGGTTGGCGGTGAGCCCCACCGAGCCCCCTTGGGGGCCCACCGGGAGGGGTGCCCGGGCCCGACCCGCCACGTGGCGGGCCGGCCGCCGCAGGAGGCGCGGGGCCTGGCCGTCCACCAGCTCCTCCGGGTCGTCGGTGCGGACCCGGGCGTTCACCCGCGTGAAATCGACACCCGCCAGGAAGCCCGCATCCCACCGCCAGGACGCACTGGCCTCCATCCCTGTGGAGCGGGCCCGGTCCACGTTGTAGTAGGTGGGGGCGTCGGCTCCCCGGTTCTCGTACTGGATGAGGTCCCGGAAGTCCTGACGGAAGAGGGAGGCGCCCAGCACCAGCCGGTTCCCCGCGAAGCCCCCGTCCCACCCCGCCTCCACGCTGGACGACGTCTCGGGCTCGAGCCCCGGATTCCCCCGCTCGAACGGCGTGTCGGCGAACTGCTGACTGAAGGTGGGCGCCTTGAAGGCCGTGCCCAGGCTCCCCCGGAGTCGTCCGGCCTTCGCCAGGGGGACCACCACGCCGGCCTGACCCGTCAGGAAGGACCCGAACACCTCGTTCCGGTCCACCCGTGTGCCCAGGGAGAGGCGGCTCCGTCCCGGGCCCTCCGCTTCCACCTGCCCGTACCCGGCCACGTTCCAGCGGTCCTCCGCGAAGGTATCGGCGGAGACCGTGGGCCCATCCCCGAAGTTGGATTCGGTGCGGGACTGGAGGCGCTCCCGCTCCACCTCCCAGTCCACCCCGCCGGTGACCCGGACGGGGCCTTCGTTCCAGGCCACCCGGGCGTCCGCCCCCCTGCGCACCGCATTTCCCAGCCGGTGCCCCCGGTAGCCGAAGCCCAGGGTGTCCGCCGGGGAGTCGGGCTCATCCTCGAGCCCGCGCTGCGCCTGGCCGGCACGGACGAGGAGGCGCCCCTCCAGGGCGTCGGACAGGCGCCGGGTCCCCTCCAGCGAGAGGTTCACACCGTCGTCGAAGGTGAACTGGTTCAGATCGGAGATCTCCCCGCTCCCATCGGTGGGGAAGTGGTAGCGGGACTCCTGCACCCGGAGGGAGAGGGCCACCCGGGATCGATCATCGGGGCGGAGAGCCAGGCGGCCGCTTCCCACCAGGGCGCTGAATCGGTTGTTCACGGGGTAGAAGCCGTCGGAGTCGGTGCGCCCCACGGACACGCTCCAGGTGGAGCGGTCCCATCCCCCCCGGGCCCCCGCCACCCCCCACCAGGTCCCCAGGGAGCCGGCCTGCAGGGCGGCGGAGAGCACCGCCGCCCCCTCCGCTTCCCCTCCCTCCCGGGTGAAGAGGTGGATCACACCAGAGACGGCGTCGCTTCCGTAGAGCACGCTGGACGGGCCCCGCACCACCTCGATGCGGTCGATGTTCTCCAGCGTGAAGCTGCCGAAGTCGAAGCGGCCTCCGGGATCGTTCAGGGGAACTCCGTCCAGCATCACCTTCACGAAGTTGGAGTTTCCCCCCCGGAGGAAGACGGAGGTGGTCCCTCCGATGGAGCCCGTGCGAACCACCTGGGCGCCGGGGACTTCCTGGAGGGCCTCCAGGAGGAGGTTCACCCCCCTGGATCGGAGGTCCGCGCCATCCAGCACCGTGATGGACTGGGGAAGAAGGGCCCTGGGCGTGGCGTCTCCGGTGGCCGTGACCACCAGCTCGGGAAGGTGGAAGGTGTCGGCGGGGGGAGCCTGCCCTGCTCCCTGGCCCGCCACCGGAACAGGGAGGAGGAGGGCCGAGGCAGCTGCCGCCGCGGCCGCCGTGAAGGCGGCACGGTGGAGGGGGTTCGGGCGTCGTCTGGGTCCGGCCATGTCGGGTCTCCGTCGAGGAGTGGAAACGGAGAAGCCCCCGCAGATCCGTCACGCCTGGGCGTGGTCGGATCGGAAGGGGCTCCCGTTTCTCCCGTGGGCGGACACGGTGCAGGATGGGTCGGCTCGCGATCCCCGCGCGCCGACCCCGTCCCTGCGCTCCAGCCTCGACCCGGAGAAGCGTCGAACCCCGCCCCCCTCCCTCGAGGGGGTCCATGCGGGCTCGGACGGGGCCGGTCTCCTGGCTTTGGAGGGCTTCCCTGCGCCGCCTTCCCGGAGCGCGCACCTCCCTTCCCTTCCGGGAAGCAGGACGTGGGCTCCAGTGGCTCATGGCACGGGAGAGGGGGAACCTTCCCCCTCGCCTCCTTCACAGTGGCGGGGCCGCGCCGGCTTCACACCGGACTTCCGGATGGCCCTGTCCGCGAGCTTCTGGATTGTGCCGGAACATGGCGGAACCCCCCGCCGGGCACAACCGGGCGGAGGAGTCCGATCCGGGCGGAGGGGTTCCCTGCCATCCGTCGTCGACCCCATTGTTCCCCATGGCTGAACCCGGACACCGCATCGTCGAGATGGAGGGCTACGAGATCCTCGTAGGGCAGAGTGCGAGGGACAACGACCACCTCTCCCTCCGGGTGGTGCGCCCCGGGGACCTCTGGCTCCACGCCCACGGCCATGCCGGAAGCCATGTGGTGGTCCGGGCCGCCCTCCCCCCAGGAGGTCTCGACCCGGGGGACCGCCCCCCCACCGGGGAGGTGCCCCGCGCCGTGGTACAGCGTGCCGCAGAGCTGGCGGCATGGAACTCCAAGGCCCGAAAGGCCGGTGGCAAGGTGGCCGTCCACCTCTGCCGGGGCTCGGACGTGAGCAAGCCCCGGGGCTCACCGCCGGGACAGGTCCGGCTCCGGCGGTTCGATACCGTGAGGGTCTATCCCCGGGGATGGCACGCCCCCTAGCCGAAGACCGACCGGGCTACGAACCAGACATTGGCCGGTCGCTCGGCCAGGCGCCGCATGTACCATCGGTACCACGCCCCGCCGTAGCTGATCAGGGTGCCCACCTGGAGCCCCCGGGACCGGAGGCGGGCCTGCTCCGCACCCCGGATCCCGTAGAGCATGTGCACCTCCCAGGCGTCCGGCCCCAGTCCCATGGAGCGGGCCCGTGCCTCGATGCGCCCGATGAGGGGAAGGTCATGGGTGCCGAAGACCGCTCGCGGAGCGCGTGCGCCCCCCTCCCCTGCCCCGTCCCGCACCATCTCGAGCATCCGTGCCGCCAGCTCCTCGAACGCCCGATCGGTGTCCGCCTTCACCGGGTAGGCCACTTCCGGAGGTTCGGCGTAGGCCCCCTTCACCAGTCGGACCACCGGAGCCAGGGACGCGAGCCGCTCCAGGTCGCCGGGGGTTCGCCGGAGGTAGGACTGAAGGGCCAGGCCGGTTCCGGGGTGGACCGTCTTCACCGCTTCATACAGGGCCAGGGTGGGATCCACCCAGGACGAGTCCTCCATATCGATCCAGAGGACCGACCCGAAGGCCTCCGCATGGGCGGCCAGGGCCAGGGTGTGCTCCAGGCAGACGGACTCCGACCGGTCCAGGCCGAGCTGGGTGGGCTTCACGCTGATCTCCCCCGGGAGCCCCCGCTGGGCCACCTGTTCCACCAGATCCAGGTAGTGATCCCGGACCGCCTCCGCTTCCTGGAGGTCTGCCAGGGCCTCCCCCAGCCGGGTGAACAGGAGGACCCGGCCGTCAGCGGCCAAAGCCGCTCCTGCCGCCAGAGCCTCTTCCGCGGACTCCCCCGGCATGAACGCGCGGGTGGCGCGTCGCACCACTCGGCTTCGCGTGGCGATGGCGTTCAGGGCGTCGCTGCCGGCTGCTGCGAGGAGGAGGGAGCGGGCTAGGGCCATGATGCGATCCCAGGTGGAAGGAAGGGCCGGGCGACGGGGGTGGGTTCCCGCCATCCCATGGTGGTCGTGCCACCGGCGGACACCGTATCTTCGCCCTCGCGGCACATGGAACGCGAGGGTCGCGTCCCGCAGATGACCCTGGCCCCCGAGGAGTCGAACCGATGTGGAACGAGAGCCGAGCCGGCATGGTGGTGCCCCTCAGTGTCGTCCTTCTCGCCGGAGCGCTGGCGCTCCCCGAGCCCTCCGAGGCCCAGCTGGCCCGGGAACGGACGGAGCGGGAGTGGGCGGTGAAGCTGGAGAAGCTGGACACCACCCTCCAGCCCCTCATGGAGCAGCACGGGGTGGACATGTGGATCATCTTCACCCGGGAGAACGACCCCGACCCCCTCCTGCAGCTCTTCGGGGATTACATCAACACGGCTTCGGGGCACCGGAACACCTACATCTTCTTCAACCCCGGAGACGGACATCCCCTGGAGAGGATCGCCCTGGGCACCCACATCCGGGGACACATCCTTCCCTTCTTCCCTGAGACCCCCGGATACGGGCACGGGTACGGCGAGGAGGGACTTGCCCCCCACCTCCGGCGGTATGTCCATGAGCGGGACCCCCGGGTCATCGCCATCAACCGGTCCCGGACCATCACCATGGCGGACGGCCTCTCCCTGGAAGGGTACACCTACCTGGTGGAGGCGCTGGGTCCGGAGTACGAGGCGCGATTCGTCTCCTCCGAACCCCTGGCCATCGACTACATCGCCCACCGGACCCCGGCCGAGCTGGAGATCAGCCTGGAAGCGAGCTGGATCACCTGGAACCTCCTCCGGCGGGCCTTCTCCAACGAGGTGATCCACCCCGGCGTCACGACGAACGAAGACGTCATGTTCTGGCTCATCGACCAGGTGCAGAAGCAGCAGTTGGAGTTGAACTTCGCCCCCTCCGTGACGATTCGGAGGGAAGGAGTGGAGGGAAGCTTCTCCGTGCACCACGCGGAGGTCATCCAGCCCGGTGACATGCTCCACACCGACTTCGGCATCAAGCTCATGGGGATCGGCACGGATCAGCAGAAGCAGATCTACGTCCTCCGTCCGGGAGAGACGGCGCCCCCGGCCGGTCTCCAGGCCCTCTTCGCCCAGTCCGTCCGGATGGCGGACATCGTGGCCGAGGAGCTGAGGCCCGGAGTCCTGGGACGGGACGTGAAGGCCCGTGCCGAGGCCCGGGGACAGGAGGAAGGGATCACCAACCTGGTCTACTCCCATGCCCAGGGGAGCTGGGTCCACGACGCCGGAGCCTGGGCCATCCACGACTGGCCGGAGCGATATGGGAACCACCCCCGGGAGCCGGTCAGACCCACGGAGTTCTGGTCGGTGGAGTTCTCGGTGACGGGAGCGATCCCCGAGTGGGGTGGTCAGAGCCTCACCATGGGGAGGGAGGAGGATGGATGGGTGGGGGCCGACGACACCTTCCACTGGATGGCCGGGCCCCAGACGGAGCTCTGGACGGTACGGAGCCACTGACCTGCGGCCTTTCCTGCAGGGGCCCGTCGGCGGTGGGCGGTGGAGATCGGCCGGCCCCGGACGACACACTCCGCCCCCTGGCCCCATGGGACCACCGGGATGCCTTCCGGTGCCCATGGACGGACCAGGGGGCGGGCGCCTCCGCGTCAGCGGGAAGGGAAAGAGCCCTCAGCCACCCCCGGCGATGTTGGGATTGTTGAACCGCTCCTGAACCGAGATGGGCCAGCGGGGCTTGGTGCCGATGTCGATGTTCCGCTGGATCCACGCCAGGGGGATGATGTTGTAGTACCGGTGATCCTCCCATCGCCGACCCTCGAGCCAGAGCTCGGTGTCCCGCTCGTAGAGGAGGTGGGCCCGGACCTCCGCCGCATCACTCCCGGCAAAGGGTGGGAGGCTGCTTCGGGCCCGTACCCGGTTGATCCACTCCACTGCCCCGGGCAGATCCCCGGCCAGGAGCCGGGCCTCCGCCACGATGAGCTCGGCCTCCGCCGCCCGGCTGGCGGGAAGCGGTGAGGTCAGAGCCGGAAACTTCATCTGCCGATAGCGCGTCTCCCCCCTGGGCCCCGGGGTCTCGGGCTCGGGATTGAACACGATCCTCGGATCCGGCTCGCCCGTCACCGGGTCGGGTCGGAAGGCGTAGTCCTGGTGCATCCGGTGGTAGGGACCGATGGTGAGACCGTTGTAGTGCCCGTTCACCGTCCCCGGCTGTCCGTATCGGAGCTCAAGGCGGAAGTCGGGGGAGACATCCAGCGCCTGCCTGGCGTAGGTCTCCGCCTGTTGCATGTGGCTCGGGTTTCCGGAGCCGCTCTCCACCACGGCCTCGTAGTAGAGGGATCTGGACGCCCGCGCCGCGCCTCCCAGGGCTGCGGCCTGCAGGTTCGTCTGCCCGGCAGCACCCGCCGTCTGGGCAGCGCTCAGGAACTTCTCCCGGGCGTCCTCGATGGCCTGGGCCGGGGTGATGGTCCCCCCCCCGTCATAGACCACGGCCTCGTAGTAGGCGGCCTTGGTGATGCGCCCCAGTCCCCCCATGAAATAGCTGTTCGCCACACCCGGGTGGGCCCCGGGATTCGACACCATCGCCGTGAGGCGTTCCACCATGTTGTCCGCCACCCAGATGGCGGAGGCCAGCCCGTTGAAGAGCGACTCGGCCACCGAGATGTCGCGGTCCCGGTACCCGGCGTCGATGAGGAGGGCGAAGTCCTGGACGGAAGGATGCCAGACGTGGTCGCCCAGCATCTCGCCGTTCACGAGGGCGCTGGTGAACGGACCCACCAACTCCCCTTCCGCGGAGGTGGACAGGGTGCTCTCCAGGAAGGGCGTCTCCAGATCCTCGTCGATGAGGCTCCCCGGATTCTCCACCTCGAAGAGGTCGTCGCAGGCAGACAGGGAGAAGACGGCCAGGATCAGGACGCCGGCCTTCCTTCCGAATCGATCGATCGTGTTCGGTCTCATGGCCGTCACCTCGTCGTCCGGAGGGAGAAGACGTACCGCCGGGGGGTCGGCGCGGAGATGTAGTCGATGTTGTTCTCGAAGATGCTTCCCCCGATGGACCATCCGCTCCCGGCACCGGGATCCAGGAGCCCGCTGTAGCCCGTGAAGGTATGGATGTTCCTGGCGCCCACCATGAGGCTCGTCCGACCGAGTCCGACACGATCCGAGAAGCCGGAAGGCACGTCATAGCTGACGCTGAGCTCGTTGAACTTCAGCCAGTCCCCCTTCTCGAAGAACGAGGGGACCACCGCCCAGTGCTTCGTTCCGTAGGCTTCCGCCACCTCCTGCCTCTGCTGCGTGGTGGAGTTGGGGTCGGCCAGCACCCGGATGACGTTGGCCGCGAACTCGTTGATTCCCAGCGAGGTGCGCAGCACCTCGGTCTCGTTGGAGACCAGGAACCCGCCGGCGCCCGTGAACAGGGCGCGGATCGAGACATTCGACCCCACCCGGAAGGTGGAACCGAAGTCGACGGTCCAGGTCGGGAGGGCCTCGCCGTGGTAGACCAGGGCCTCGCTCCCGTCCGGGTTCCGCAGGACGTTGGGCTGGATCTGGCTGGTGCTGGTGAGGTTCTCGACGGGAACGGTCAGGGTGTAGGGGTTGTTCGGGTCCTGCTTGGGTCCCAGGAGCACGCCCGGACGGTGCCCCTCGGCGATCCAGCCCCACCGCCGCCGGTCGGCCAGGCGGATGTCCGGGATCCCCCCCATGTCCGTGACCTCCTGATCCAGGTAGGTGTAGGCGGCGTTCACGTTCCAGCCGAAACCGGGACGGTCCATCATCCGGAAATCCCCTCTCACCTCGATCCCCCACGACCGCATCTCGCCGATGTTCTGGAGCTGGGTGCTGGTGAATCCGGTGGAGGGGGGAGGGGACACGCTCATGAGGGCATCGGTGGTGGTCTGCTGGAAGTAGACCACCTCGGTCCCCAGGCGGCCCTCCAGCATGAGGGCCTCCACGGCCACCTCCCGCTCCGTGGACCGCTCCGGCTTGAGCTCCGGGTTCCCCAGGTTCGATGGAGTGATCCGGGGCACCCCTCCGGCGAACACCGTGGGGTTCCAGGTCCGCTGGGCGTCGAAGGCCCCCGGCTGGAGGCCGGCGGTGCCGATGGCCCCCCGGATCCGGAACTCGTTGACGCCGGGGAGGTTGAAGAAGTCATGCTCGGACAGGACCCAGGAGAAGCCGGCCTTGGGATAGCTGGTGAGTCCGAAGTCCTCTCCGAAGGCGGAGTTCCCGTCCATCCGGAGCCCCACCTGGACGAAGAGCCGGTCGTCCAGCCCGAACTGCTGCTGCCCGAAGAAGCCGGCGTTGATCACGTCCTCCACCGACTCGGTGGAGGAGTTCACCACCGCCGCACCGGTGAGAGTGCTGAGGGTGGGCGAGGCGAACTGGGACTTCTGGGAGTTCACCAGGGAGAAGCCCTCCCAGAAGCTCTGTCCCCCCACCGTGCTGGTGGAGGTGATCCGGGAGGAGACCTCTGTGGTCCAGTTCAGGGAGGCGTCCAGGGTGGTGGCGTAGGAATTCCGGTCCTGGATCTGGCGGACCCCGGGGAGGCGGTTGTAGGCCCCCTCCGCCGCGAACCGCGTCCGCCGCTGGGTGACGTCGTTGTGCCCCACCCGGAACCCGGCCACCAGGTTCTCCAGGATGTCGTACTGGACGCTGGCATTCACCGTGACGTTGGTCGTCCGCATCTCGTCCATCATGCTGAGCCGCTCGGCCACCGGCATCTCCGATTCACCGTGGGTGAACCGCTCCGTGGCGTTGGCGGGGTTGGACAGGAGGAAGTCGGAGGCGATGGACGACCAGGAGGGCCAGGAGCCCTGGATCGAATTGCGGACCACGCTCAGGTCCACCGAGGACCGGACCCGCGGGGTGAGGGTGAAGTCGAAGGCGGACCGGAGCGAGGCGATCCCGAGGTTGTGGTTGGGCATGTGCCCATCCTCGTCCATGAATCGGGCCGAGGCGGAGTACTGGATCCCCTCGCTTCCTCCCCGGACGGCCATGGTGTAGCTCTGGTGGTATCCCAGGTCCACCCACTCATCCGCCGGCTTCTGGGTGACCACGCTGCCCACCAGGGAGGGATTCCGCTGACCCACCGCAGAGGTGGGGAAGACGTACCCCGCCTGGTTCGTCCACTTGGAGCTGGGGAGATGGACGATGTGCTGGTCGATCCCGAAGCTCCACACCGGTGCCTGGATGGTGCCCCGGCGGGTGAAGATCTGGATCACCCCGCTGGAGGCCTCCGTGCCGTAGAGGGTGGCTGCAGCGGCTCCCTTGATCACCTCGATGCGCTCAATGTCCGCCGGGTTGATATCGCCCAGGCGGTTGGTGGAGGTGCCTCCCACGCCGTAGGTCCGGTTGTCCATCCGGATCCCGTCCACGTAGATGAGAGGCTCGTTCCGGAGCTCGGTGTTGAGCGAAGCCACACCCCGGAGGGTGATGGCCGTGGAGGCCCCCGTCTCTCCCATGGCCTGGCCACCGATCCCCGGAACCCGTCCCAGGAGGGCGTCCGCCACGTTGGTGATGGGCGCCTGCTCCAGGGCGTCAGCGCCCACCGTGTTGATGGTCTGGCCAAGCTGGCGACGCTGGGTGGGAGCTCCCGTCCCGGTGACCACGATCTCCGCCATGTCGATGGCGCGGCTCTGGAGCTCGAAGTTCACCTCCACCGTTCCGCCAGCGGGCACCGAGACCGTCTGTGACACCGTCGAGTACCCGATCATCTGGGCCTGGACCGTGACCTGGCCGGCCGGGACGCCTTCCACCCGGAAGCGGCCCTGGGTGTCGCTGAGGGCCCCGAGACCCTGACCGGGGACCGTGACCTGGACCGCGTTCAGGGGACGCAGGGTGGCCCGATCGATGACCTGACCGGAGACCGCGCCCTGTTGCGCCAGGGATGGGGTGGCCGCAAGGAGCAGGGAGAGGAAGGCCACGGCCAGGGCCCTCCCCACCCGACTGTCCCTGGCACCAGAATCCGATGATGGTCTCAGCATGGTCCCTCCTTCGCGAGCAATGAGAGATCGGGGAGCAAAGGCCCGGGCCGTCCGCCCGGGTGTCGCTCCCCAGGACCCATCCGCCCCCCCCGTGGCTCCTCTCCCTGGCCTTCGGTCCCCGTGCCCTGCACGATACTCTTTCACACCCGTCTCATTTTCCTTACAGGGCCCGGGTACACGAAACGGCCGTTCCGGACGAGCTGTGGGGGGGTAGCGGTGGAGGATCCCGCCGGGGACGCACCGGGCCGGCCACAGGACCCTTTCGGGCCACCCGTCCGGACACCCTACCCCCCGCAGGCGAGAACACTCAGGTCGAAGGTCTATGTCGGGGGCACGGAGCGCAAGGAAAACCTCGGACCCCTCCCGCTCCACGGGGGACGGAGCGGGGCCGACGGAGTCCGCCGGCCGCTCCCCCCGTCCCCCGGCCCCAGTCCCCCAGGATCAGTACCGTCGTAGCCGTGCGTTGGGCGCCATGCCCCGTTCCACCTTCTGGGCCCGGACCATCTCGGCCACGTCCTCCAGGAGCTGCCGGGCGTCGTAGACGATCCCGTCCTTGATCGTGTACTTGATCCCTCCGACCCGCTCCGGCTCGTTGTCGTCGTTCAGGCGGATCGCACCGGTCCCGTAGAGGACCTTGAGATTCTGCAGGGGATTCTCCTCCACGATCACCAGGTCGGCCAGGAGTCCGGGACGGATCATCCCGTACTCGATGGGCCGGCCCTTGGGCTCGAAGATGGCCTGGGCCCCATGGAGCGTGGCGGCGCGGACCACCTCCAGGGGGTGGAAGCCCGCATGCTGAAGGAGCTCCAGCTCCTCGATGTACCCGAATCCATAGAGCTTGTAGATGAACCCCGAGTCGGAGCCGGTGGTGACCCGTCCCCCCGCGTTCTTGTAGTCCTCCAGGAACTCCCACCAGCGCTGGTAGAACCGGGACCACGCCACCTCGTCCTCGGTGGTCCAGTCGAACCAGTAGGAACCATGTGCCCGCCGGTCCGGGGTGAAGAAGTCCCACATGGACGGGAGGGTATAGGTGTCGTGCCAATCGGCGTTTCGCGCCGCCATGACGTTCGTGCCGGCGTGATAGATGGTCATGGTGGGGTCGATGATGAAGTCCAGCTCCAGGAACTCCTGGATGAGGGCATTCCAGGGCTCGCTTCCCCGGGGATGGATCAGGTTCCACTGCCGCGCCACCTGGCCGAACCGGTCCTGCTCGTTCATGTAGTTGTAGTCGGTGGGCCAGGGCTGGATGGAGTTGCCGGCGTAGAGCGACTCGAAGAGGCCATAGAAATGGGTCATGGACCCCAGGCCGAGCCGGGCCGCGTCGATGGCGTTCATCCAGTGGACGCCAGGCTGCCCCAGATGGGCGGTGGAGCCCAGGCCCTGGCTCCGGGCCTCATCCAGGAGGGCCTCCATGATGGGGGGATCCTCGGCCCCCAGCTTCAGTCCGTCCACGCCCTGTTCGGCTGCCCACCGCACCCATTCCCGGGCCAGCTCCGGGGTGCGGATCGGTCCGTTCTCCCATCCGGATCCCGGGCGCTGGTAGTTCACGATCCGGGGCGCCACGATCTCGTTGGCCGCACTCCGCTCCTGCTCGCTCAGGGTATGCCAGAACTCGTTCAGCCCCACTCCCCGGACGGTGGTGATCCCATGGGCGAGCCAGAGCTTGTAGGCATACTCCACCTCGGGGTTCTTCGGGGGTCCGCCCGAATGGACATGGAGGTCGATGAACCCCGGGAGGACGTAGTGCCCGTGGGCGTCGATCTCGCGGGTGGCCCCGGTGGGACGCCCATCCTCCTGGATGGGTACCCCGGGATATCCCACGGTCCGCACCTCCACGATGCGATTCCCCTCGATGACGATGTCCGTGGGGCCGCTGGGCGGGGCCCCTGCCCCGTCGATGAGGACGGCTCCCCGGATGATCAGGCGCTCGAAGGGACCCTCCCCCTCATCGGGGCCCCGGTCCGACGCCGGGGTCGCCTGGGCGCCGAGGGAAGGCGCGAGGACGGAGAGGAGGAAGAGTCCCATCGCTGGAAGGAGAGCTCCGGCTTTCGGCATACGTCACCGTCCTGGAAGACGTGGAGGGGGGTCCTCCGGTGGAAAGGAAGCCCGAGGGGGGAGGGCACCCCCCCCGGGGAACTCAGCGGGGGATCCGGGAAGGGGTGGGCTCGGGAGGGGGGCGGTCGACCCCACCGCCTCCCCCGCCGCTCCGGGCCACCTCGATGCTGAAGACGAGAGCGGCCAGGACGCCGGCCCCCACGACGGCGGAGCGCCGAGCGTTGAAACGGCGATGCTCCACCCGGAGGACGTCCGATTGGGCGAAGGTGTAGCTACGGCGGACATTGTCGATGACGACGCCCTGGTAGCGCGTCCCCGCGAACACGGAAACGGTGAGGGAGTCCGGACCCACCCCGGCCAGATAGCCGTTCAGCGTGTTGACGGCGCGCCCCTCCTCCAGCAGGAGGCGCTGCCGGGCCTCGAGGTCCAGGTGGACCACCACCTCGTCCCCGGGGGGAACCGCGGAGGGCTCTACGGGCACGTTGCTGAAGCACCCGGCCAGGAGTCCGGTGAGGAGGAGGAGGACCCCGGCGCCCGGGGCGGGGGGCCGCGGTTGGAAGGCACGACCCATCAGGATCCACCCCCCGGGCCGGAGCCCTGGACCTGGAACTTCTGGATCCTTCGACCCGTGGAGGCCTCCCCGATGTACAGGTTGCCCCGGGAATCCACGGAGATCCCGTGGGGTCGGATGAACTGGCCCGCCTGACGCCCGGGGTGCCCGAACTCCCCCACGACCCCGAGATCGTCCCGGCGAAGGATCCAGACCTTGTGGTTGGTTCCGTCGGCCATGTAGAGGAACTCCTGGTCGGGATCCGCGGAGAGGGCCAGGACGAAGGCGGAGCCCGATGACCTGGTTTCCGGGGCGATGATCCTCTCGTCCACGTACGTGCCGTCCTGCCGGAAGACCTGGATCCGGTTCCCCCGTCGGTCCGCCACGTAGATGTGGCCGTCGTTGGAGCCGATGAGGCCGTGGACGTTGGAGAACTGCCGGGGTGGGGGCCCGGCGGGATCCCGGTCGCCGTAGTCGTAGTCGTCGTCGGGCGGCTCCCCGTAGGCCCCCCAGTGCCGAAGGTACGCCCCCGTCTCTCCGTCCATCACCACGACCCGACGGTTCTTGTAGCCGTCGGCGATGAAGACCTCGTTGGTGTTGGGATCCACCCAGATGCCCGCCGGCCCCCCCAGCAGCCGCTCGTCGTGGCTGCCGGCGGTCTCGTTGTACTCCCCCAGGGTCAGGACCAACGCACCGTCCCGGGTGAATTTCATGACCCGGTCGTGGGTGTGGGTCCCGACCCAGACGAAGTCGTTGTGGTCCACGAAGAGCCCGTGGGGGTTCCGGGGCCAGTCCGAGAGGTCCTGGGAGGGTTCTCCCCAGGCCTGCACCAGTCGGCCCTCGGGGTCGAACTCCATCACCACGGGGGGTGGAGCGCAGCAGTCGGCGATGGGAGGGTCCTGGACCGCACCGATCTCCTCCGGGGTGAGGAGCTCCGGAAGGTTCGCCACCCAGACGTGATCCCGGGAATCCACGAACACCGCGGTGACCACGCTCATGATCCAGCCGTTGGGGAGCGCCTGGGGCCAGTGGGGATCCACCTGGAAGGAGGGCACACCGGATCCGCCCGCAGCCGGTGGTGCGGCCTCGCCGGTCGCCGGCGAGCCGTCCTCGCACGCCACCAGGAAGGGGAGAAGGCCCAGGAGCAGGGCCGGGCGGTGGGTCCTCCAGGATGACGTCATCGCGGGGTGACTCCTTGACGTGGGGGAGAGGGGGGACGGCCCGCTCAGCGGTTCAGATGAGCACGGCGCACGGCAAGGGACATGGGTCCGGAGGGATTCCCGCGGAGGACCCGGTGGAGGGGCATCCGACTCCGGCCCATCAACAGGAGACGCAGTTGTTGTTGTTGTGGGATCCCAACTGCTCCAGGAGGGCGATGGCAGCCGGGAAGGGGGAGATCCGCTGCACCGGCCCGTTGGCCATGTCCGCAGTGGTCTGACCACGACGGGAGACCACCGTCACGTCCCCTCCCTTCTCCACCAGGTATCGGATGAGCTCCGTGTCGCCCCTGGACGCGGCATTGTGGAGGGCCGTGTAGCCCTGATGGTCCCGGGCGTTCACGTCCAGCCCCAGCTCCTCCACCAGGTACCTCGTGGCGGGAAGCCATCCCCCCGGGACGTGGCGGTGCTGGTTGCCGGCGCGGCCTTGTCCGTATCCGGCTCCTGTGGCCGCGTGGAGGGGCGTGAGCGCGGGATCTCCGGTCCTCGACGGGGGAAGGCCCGAGGGGTCCTCCCGGGCCGCATCCCCCCGGGGAGCGCGCTGGGGCGGAACCCGGGTGGGGATGGTGGGATCGGCCCCGTACTCCATGAGCAGGCGCATGGCCCGGACGTCCGTTCCGTACGCGGCCCGCCAGAAGGGCGTCGCTCCTTGGGTATCCACCCCGAGGAGGTTGAAGTTGTAGGCCATGTACCAGAGATGACGCTCCAGCCGGGCGTTGGGGTCCGCTCCCGCCTGGAGGAGCCGCTCCATGGCCTCCAGGTAGTCCACCTCGGCGCGATGGTGGGCGGTGGGCTGGGGGTAGAAGGAGTGGGGCGCCCACTGGAGG
Organism: Gemmatimonadota bacterium; assembly: GCA_050485805.1. Lineage (GTDB taxonomy): Bacteria > Gemmatimonadota > Gemmatimonadetes > Longimicrobiales > Gaopeijiaceae > T3Sed10-66. Next base: position 14,822 of record JBJHCB010000013.1, read on the forward strand.
TTGATGACGGCGTAGAGGGGCGTGGCCCCATGCTCGCTGGCCAGGTTCGGGTCGGCGCCCCGGTCCAGGAGCTCCATGGCCAGGTCCCAATGCCCGTTCACCGTGGCGATGAGCATGGCCGTGGATCGGTCCCCATCGCTCTGCGCATCGATGTCCACCCCACCCTCCAGGAGGGCGCGCACCACCTCCGCATGTCCATCCCGGGCGGCCAGGTGCAGGGGGGAGAAGCCACCGTACCCGCCCACCGTCTCGGCGTAGTTCAGGGGCCTCACCATCTCCTCGTCCTCCTCCTCCGCCGCGCGGGCCGCAGCCTGCGCGGCCTCCCGGCGCTGCGCCTCCTCGGCCTGGGGGTCCGCCTCCGGGGCCGCAGCATCCGCATCCGGGGTCTCGTCCGGGTCCTGGGCCCCATCAGGGTCCGGTGACCCCTCGTGGGCCGCGGCGTCCTCTCGGGCCGCAGCGTCCTCCTGGGCCGGCGCAACCTCCTCGGCCTGGGCCTGCGGGGGATAGGTGGGCTGCGGCTCGGAGGCCACCACGGGCTCGGCGGGAAGGCCCCTGGCGACGCGGTCCTCCTGCTCCCGTACCTGCCGGGCATGCATGACCCGCTGGTTCCGGAGATCCTGGAGCTGACGCTCCTCCTCCTGGAGTGGCCCGAGCTCCACGGCCCGGTTCTTCAGGGCAGGGTCCGCACCGGCGCGGAGGAGGGCCCGGACCGCCCCGGCCTGGTTGGTGGCCGCCGCGAAGTGGAGGGGGGTGTGACCGTGGGAGTCCTCGCGGGCATCGACCTCGGCACCGTGGCGGATCAAGGCGTCCAGGGCGGCCACATTCCCCGAGGCTGCGGCGAAGTGGAGCGCCGACGTCCCGCCCGCGGTGCTCCGGACGTTGGGGTCCGCCCCGGCGACGAGGAGCACCGCCAGGACCTCCGCATTCCCCTTCCGGGCCGCCAGCATGACCGGGGTGTGACCGGCGATGCGGGTCCTGGCCGAATGCTTGGCGCCGGCGTGGAGGAGGATCTCCGCGACCATGGGATCGTTCCGATCCGCGGCCCAGTGCAGGGCCGTCATCCCATCGGCCTGGGCAGCGTTCACGTCCCGTCCCTGCCGCACGAGCTCCCGCACCGTCTCGCCGTCGCCCTGCATGGCGGCATCGGCCACCAGGGACTCGGATCCGGGCGAGGCAGCCGCCAGCAGGGCCGCCAGCCCCAGGGGAGCCAGGAAGCTGAACCCACTCCACGTCTTCATCGACCCTCCCTCCTGGTGCTCGTCAGTGGGTCCTTCCGGAAACCGGAACCCTCCCTCTCCGGGGGGACTCAGCCGTCATCGGTGATCCGCGGGGACCGGGGCGCCCCGAAGGAGAAGGAGCCCACGCTGTCCCCAAAGCTCTCCAGGTCGTCCATCCCCATGTTCTGGAGGAGGGAGACGAAGACGTTGGCCATGGGCGTCCCGTCGGGCGCCTTCAGGTGGAGTCCACCCTCCAGGGCCCCGCCCCCCCGGCCCAGCAGGATGAGGGGATTGCGACGGTGGTTGTGGGTGTTGCCATCTGCGATGGGAGAACCGTACAGGATGGCGGTCTTCTCCAGCAGGTTGGAGTCCCCATCCGGGGAGTCCTTCAGCTTCTCCAGGAGGTGGGGAAGCATCCCCACGTGGTACCGGTTGATCTTGGCGAAGTCGGCCAGGGCCTCGGGATTCTCCCCGTGATGCGACGCCGGGTGGAAGGGTCGGTCGGTTCCGCTGTCCGGGTAGACCCGGTGGGAGACGTCGCGCCCCATCTTGAAGGAGAACACCCGGGTCATGTCCGCCTGGAAGGCCAGGACCTGGAGGTCGAACATGAGCTTGACGTGCTCCTCGAAGGAATCGGGGACGCCCGGGGGAGCTTCGGGGATCTCCCGCTCCTCGCCGCTGGTGTTCCGCTCCACGATCCGCTGGAGACGACGCTCGATCTCCCGCACGTTCTCCAGGTACTGGTCCATCCGCTGACGGTCGCTCTGCCCCAACTCCCGCATCAGATAGGCGAGCTCGTGGCTCACCCAGTCCAGGATGCTCCCCTCGTCGCGGAGCCGGATCCGCCGCTCCTCCGGGGATGCGCCCGAGCCGAAGAGCTGCTCGAACACGACCCGGGGGTCCCGGATCATGGGGAGGGGTTCGGTGGGGGAAGCCCAACTGATGGAGTCCGTATAGACACAGGAGTAGCCGTAGAGGCAGCCCCCGGCCTGGTCCACGTTCTCGATGCAGAGCTGCACCGAGGGAATGGGGGTGCTTCCGCCGAAACGGGCCGCATACAGCTGGTCCAGGGACTTGCCCGCATGGACATCGGACCCCTGGGTCTGGCGGGGATGGGTCTGGGTGAGGAAGACCGCAGAGGAGCGGAAGTGATCCCCTCCGATCTCCTCGGGGCGATAGGCCTCGGCCATTCGGACATCGGTGTTGCTCACCACCGTGAGGTAATCCCGCCAGACCTCGAGGGGATCGAGACTGGTTCCGGACAGCTCGAAGGTCCGACCGATCCCGGCGGGGTTCCAGAGTCCCAGCTTCTCTCCGGTGGGGTTCCCGGTGCCCGCCGCCCCATGCACCATCTCGATGGCGATGAGTCGAGCCGGGTCGAGGTCCTGGATGAACCGCCGCCGGAGGCGGCCTGCCGGCACCATCGCATCCAGGAACGGAAGGGCCACCGCGGCCCCCATCCCCCGAAGGAACGTGCGACGCGGCAGGTGCTTCCCGGTGAGGATGTGCATCTACGACCTCCTTGGCTCAAACTCTATGGATACGTCCCGCTCCCGACCTTCTTCCTCCAGACCCTCCCGACCTCGCGACCCCTTCCCCACCGGCCGCGCCCCATGCCTCCCCCACGCAGCTCCCATCATTCCATCCTGGAGTCGTCGGCGACCCGTTCCCCCACCCGCATCTGGAACTGGTCCGACAGGACGACCCCGAGGATGAAGGAGGAGAGGCGGTAGTCCGCCTGGGCAGCGTCGGCGGTGATCTGCCGTACGATGGGCTGATCGAAGTAGTGCACCCGCCGACCGAGGGCGTATCGGAGGAGGTTCTCCGTGAAGTTCCGGACCACGGGGACCTCCATGTCCAGCAGCGCCTCCCGCAGGTCCCCCGTGGTCTCCAGGGGCCGTCCGTTCCACAGCTCCCCCCGGGTGTCCAGGGGATTTCCCCCGTCCCGGATCCGGTGGAGCCCCGTGGGGCCCCACATCTCCAGGGGAAGCCCAAGGGGATCGATGAACTGGTGGCAGGCGTTGCAGGTGGGGTTGGCCCGGTGGATCTCGAGTCGCTCCCTGACCGTCAGGGCGCGCCCCGTGGATTCGTCCACGTCCGCCGTCACGTCCAGGTCGGGGACGTTCGGGGGCGGGGGAGGGGGCTCCGTTCCCAGGAGCACCTCCATGACCCAGAGTCCACGGTCCACGGGCGAGGTCCGGTTGGCATGGGAGGAGAGGGCCAGGACGCTGGCGTGTCCCAGGAGCCCCATCCCCCGCCGATGGGGATCGGTGACGGCCACCCGCTGGAACTCGCCTCCCACCACGCCGGGGATGCCGTAGTGTCGGGCCAGCCGCTCGTTCACGAAGGTGTACTCGGCGCTGAAGAGCTCCAGGAGGCTCCGGTCCTCCACCACCAGGCTGTGGAAGAGGAGCTCGGTCTCCCGGCGGACGGCCTCCCGGAGGCGGTCGTCCCACTCCGGATAGCGCACCGCATCGGGACGGTGCACCCGGAGGCGGGGGAGACGGAGCCACTGCGCCGCGAAACGGGTGGCGAGCGTCTCCGCCCGGGGGTCCTCCAGCATCCGTTGGACCTGGGCCCGGAGCACCTCCTCGTCCCCGAGCCGGTTCTCCCGGGCGAGGGCCAACAGCTCCTCGTCCGGCTGGGTTGCCCAGAGGAAATAGGAGAGACGCGACGCGAGGGAGACGTCGCTGATCCGGTAGAGCTCTCCGGGCCGGACATCCGGGGGCTGCCGGTCCAGTCGAAGGATGAAATGGGGGCTCGAGAGGATGGCCTGGAGCCCGTTCCGGATCCCCTCCTCGAACCCGTCCCGGTCCGCCGCCTCCCGGTAGAGCCGCATCAGGCCTTCCATGTCCCGATCCGAGACCGGACGGCGATAGGCCTCGGTGGCCAACCGGGTGAGGATCTTCCGGGCACAGGGGGCCTCTTCCGACGTCCCGGTGGGCCGGCAGCTGAAGATCCGGCTCCGGCTCGGGGTGTCGGAGACCCCCGTGGGATTGTGGGGCCCATCGATGCGGAGGTCCCGGAGATGGGGGAGCGTGGTGATCCCCAGGTCCCGGGCGATCCAGAGATCGGCGAGGGTGTGCTCGATGGGCGACATCAGGTCGTTGATGGGCCCTTCCGAGGTGGGGATGAAGACGGCAGACACCCGCTGGGGACCGGCCCGGACGAAGATGGGCTCGGTGGTCAGGGTGAGGCCCTCGGGGTCGCGCTCCCACATCCAGCGATCCACCGGCTTCAGGGCCACCCGCTCCCCATTCACCGAGATCTCGATCTGCTCGCCCCGGGCGTGCCTTCCGAAGAGATTCCCCTCCGTCTCGGCGTGGAGCTCGAGCCGGAAGATGTACTCCCCGTCGGAGAGGAAGTTGTGCACCACGGAGATCCCGCCCCGGGAGCCGTAGGGGGCCCCCTCCACCTGCTCCCGTTGGTTGGTGGTCTGGGGGACCCGGTAGGTGACCTGGACCGCGGCGGCCCCGGGCTCGCCCACGGCGGCGCGGGCCACGTACGCAGCGGCCCGCATGTATCCTTCCAGGAGCGCGGGAGAGATGCTCTGGACGTCGGAGATGTTGTCGAAGCTGTCGCTGATGGTCTCGGGAGGGAGGTAGGCCGCGGCATCCACCGGGACCGCGAGGAGGTCCAGGACCGACCGCTCGTACTCCACCTGGTTCAGGCGCTGCGGGAGGCGCAGTCCGGGGTTGGGGCTTCGGGCCACCAGGTCGTCGACGCGCTCCTCCAGGGTCCGGGCCAGGAGGGAGAGGGTGTCCCCCCCAGGTCGCGGGATCCCGGGAGG